>CAZWGG010000184.1:0-8925 GCA_964633305.1 uncultured Bacteroidales bacterium | reverse complement strand
TAGGTGTTGCAAATGAAATCGAGGAAGATGAGATTCCTGAATTACAGAAAAATAATGTTATAAGTCAACCCGGTGACCTGTGGATTCTTGACTACCATCGTTTATTATGCGGAGATTGTACCAATTACGAGCAGGTTTATTCTTTAATGAACAGCAGGAAATCTGATTTGATAATTATGGATCCGCCATACAATGTAAGTTATGAAGGCAAAACAAAAGACAGCCTTACCATCAAAAACGATCGTATGCCCAATGAAAGTTTTTATGACTTTTTATTGAAAGTTTTTAGCAACTTATTCCGAATAATGAAAGATGGAGGAAGCATATACATTTTTCATTCAGATACTGAAGGAGATAATTTCAGGCATGCCATGAAAGAAAGCGGGTTAAAACTTTCTCAATGCCTGGTATGGATAAAAAATGCATTTATTATTGGTCGCCAGGACTATCATTGGCAGCATGAACCGGTTTTATATGGATGGAAACCTACAGGTAGTCATTCCTGGTATGGTGGCAGAAAACAATCCACCATAATTAATTTTGATAAACCCCTGCGAAATGCTATCCATCCTACGATGAAACCTCCCGGATTATTATCAATATTTATAAATAACAGCTCAAAGGAAAATGATATAGTTGTTGATTTGTCTGCCGGAAGCGGGTCTACCCTGGTAACATGCTGCCAACTAAACAGGATTAATTATTCAATGGAGCTGGATCCCGTTTATGTTGATGTTATTGTCAGGAGATACCACAAATTAAAGAAATCTGATAATATCAGGTTAATCCGTGATGGTAAAGAGATTTCATGGAAAAATATAAAAGACAAAGTACTATGCACTTCGATTCAGGAACATTAATAAAAATAAGAAATTACGGGGCATTAAAATATCCTCTTAAAAAAATAGTGGTAATTCTTGGCTTAACAGAAGATGAAAAAACGCTTTTTTTTAATGAATTCAATAAAAAAGACAGTGAGCTGAGAAGATACTACGAACAAGGTGTGGCAATAGGCGACTATAATATAGATGCAGAGCTTGCCAAAACAGCAGAAAAGGGAGATACAAATGCAATTGTAGAATTGAATTACCGTCAGTTTTATCAGCGGATTGATCATTTACGAAATGAATTATTCGGTGTATGAACTATTTACAACAAATAGAAGCACTCCCGTTTGAAATATTGCAGGATTTCAGGAAAACAGGACGTTCACTTGCCATTCCGGCGGAACTTCAGCAATATATTCTTGAGCTGGATGCTGTGATGCAGATAAAGGAAACAGAGAAATTCGATAATTTAACACGTATTGCCAAAGAATTAATCATCCGGTTCCCTCATTTACAACTGCGTAGTGCCAGGGAGAGAGTTTATGATGCGTATACCATATTTCATGTAAACGACACAGTTTCCAACGAAACATGGGATAACATTTATGCCGACAAGATGGAAGATTTGGCTAAACTGTGTATTGCTAAAGGAAAAGAAGAAATTGCTTTTAAGGCATTTGAAAAAGCACATGAATACAGGACCAGGAACGAGAACCGTATCAGACCAGAAGACTTGAAAGCCCCTGTTTTTATTATCTCCATTCATATCCGGCCCGAAGATTTAGGGTATGAAAAAGGAAACCTCAAGGAAATAGCAAGAAAGTCAAATGAGGGCCACTACATCAAATTAATTAATTCACTAAATACCGAACCCTCGGAAAAGAAACGTCTCCTTAATGACGCGGGAATTGCTGATGCCGAAATTATAGAGGAAAATGAGTGAAGATAAATTGATCGAGCAATCGAAAAAACAGGAAGAGTTTGATGAGATTTACAATAACATCATGCAGCTCAAGGCCAGTGTTATTGATTCAAATACCATGATCGTGGAAGCAGGCCGTGCTGCAGGTAAAACCGTGTGGTTTGGAAAAAGATTTATTAACGTGGGGTATGACATGCCGGGCGAGTTGTCATTCTTTGGCCATAAAACATACATAGCTTTAATGACAAACATTATCCCTCAATTAATAGCCTACTTTAAAACCCCGCAGGGACAGCAGCAAAAACCATTACTCCGGGAGGGAATTGATTTTGTTATTGGAGAAAAAGACCTACCAAAACATTTTAACCCGCCACGATACCCGATTGAAAACCCGAACCATTCCATTGTTCTTGTGAACGGCCATCATTACAGGTTAGTATCAAGCGACCAGCCTGACAGTATTGCCGGCGCCAGTGGCGTACATGCCTTTATCGAGGAAATGAAACATAACAAGGGTGAAAAAGTTAAAACAAGAATATTTCCTGCGCTCCGGGGAGGTTCTTCCTCTGCCAGGCGTTCGCATTATTACCAGGGTGTTACCGGGATATCCGATACCGCACGTGTCGATCTCGGCGAAGATGACTGGTTTATTAATTACGAGAAACTGGTTAACCATGAGCTTATTAAAGAAATCATTACGGTATCCCTGCATGTGAACAATGCGTTGTACCGGATTGAAAGCCTAAAGAAAAAAATATCGCAAACCAAAGATGAAATCAAATTAAAAGAATTCCAGCGAAAAGTAAACCGGCATCAAAAAGTAATCAATCACTGGATGCCTGTTTTGAGACAAATGCGTAGAGCTGCCATATATTATTTAAGGGCGAGCAGCTTCGTGAATAAAGATTTATTGGGATTTGAATATTTCAAGACACAGCTCGATGTATTAACAGAAGAAGAATTCCTGACAGCCATTGCCAATATCCGGCCAAAAAAAGTATCTGACCTGTTTTTTTCCGGCTATAACAGCAAAAAACATACGTATTCAGACTCGTATATCTACAAAAGCATTTACCAGTTCAACCTTAAAGATACCTTCAGGTTAACGGCGGAATATTTAAAGTATTTTAACCGTGATAAGCCTCTTATACTTGGTTATGATCCCGGCCACTTTTCATCTATCGTTATCGCCCAGGAATTCAGAAATGAAAATATAATCCGGGTAATCAAGGAATTTTTTGTCTGGATACCAAAACAACAAGGAGAATTAGCAGCCATGATATATGCTTTTTTTGGACCGATCCATAAAAGCAAACGGGTAATACTTTATTATGACCGTGCCGGTAACAAAACTAAAGTTGAACAGGAAAAAATCACTACCGATGCAAGGCTCATGGCAATGGAACTGAGAAAATACGGTTTCCAGGTAGAAATGAAAAATGAAAAACAACGGACCATATTTTATTATGAACATTTCAGGTTATTACAAATGATATTGTCCGAATCATTACGGTCATTCCCCCGGTTGCGTATTGATGAAAACGAATGCCCGAACCTTTCATCGGCTATCAACCTCTCGCCCGTTGACCGTTCGGATGGTAAAATTGCCCTGGACAAATCAAGCGAGCGAAAAGTAGCGTTTCAGCACCAGGCAGGGTTAACAACACAGCTTCCATCTGCCCTCATGTATTTGATCTTCGGTCATTATGCTCACCTTCTTCCAAAAGAAATAAAAAATATGCCGGATATTATGGGGAATTTGGTGCAGTGATAAGAAAAACGTATCAGTATTTAGGATGGTATCAAACTATTGTGCCAGTTATGTTTTATATTCGCTGTTTTTCTTTAAATTGTCCTTTTTCTTTGTAATTCCTTTTTAATAAATATATCATAAAGTTCTGCTGTCGTAATTATCCGGGAATACCCTTTATTTTTTAATCCATTTCCCAATACTTTATCACCAGTCCAAAGTTTGGATTTTAAATGATTATTCAGTGCAACAAACAGTGTATCCTCTTCATCAATATCATGAGTCAGGTTATATGCACTTTTTAATGAATTATCAGAAATGAGTATATCATCAACGAAACGGATTTTTGAAATTATCAAATCATAAATCTCATCAAATTTATCATCTGAAAATCCTGTAATCTTTTGAATTTGTATCTTATGATTCAATATCTCAGTTTTCAGTAGGTCAATGGTGTAAAAATCAAAATGTTTTGAACCAATAGTTAATAATTGTCCGATATTGCTCCTTGTATTTAAGATTGCACTAAATACGATATTGGAGTCAACCGTGATTTTCATCAATTACAAATTCCTTTGTTTTTTAATTTTATCCCACATAGATGAATTAACCTCCTTTGCAAGCTTATCCACGTCCTCTTGTTTTGCTTTTGAATTTGTAGTTAATTCTCTATATTTTAGATAATCTAACATATCTTGTAACTCAGATAGGTCAACATTAGAAGGAAGTCGCACTAATATTTCGTCATTTGTCCTTTCAACTATCATATCAAGTTTTCTTTTTTCAAAGATACAAAATTTCTATCGTAGTGTCCTGGTGGGCTATCAAAATTGTTGTAAACAGTTGATATTTAATCCTTCAATTCGTTTATCTGGCTTTGTAAATCTTCAATTTTCTTATTTTGTTCAATTATATAAAGTGTCAATTCTTCTATCTTTTGTAACAATTTAGCATCCATTTCTCCAAGATTAACTCCATTATCTTCTACCTCTTTTGCCGTTGGAATATCAGGTAAGTGATTCTTCTCATTTATAAAGTTTTCGACTTCTTTAAGTGATTTTAATTTATAGTTATCGCTAAATACATAATCACTCCATGTAGATGAAGTTATTTCCACTTTCACTTCTTTTGCAGCAATAGTACCATTTACAGCTAGTGTGTAATTATTTGGATTTGACGATAAATCAGTTCCAATTCCAACGTTACCTTTGTCGTCAATTATCATCCTTTGCTCATTTACACCACCTGTCGAAGTAAAAAAAGCTATTGCAGAATTAAATGTTGAAGAATCGTTGTAAATATATTTATCCTTTCTTATACTTACTATTTTTCCAGCATTTCCATGGCAATGTTTAAAATCAATAGCAACGGAAGCATTTTTATCCCAGGATTGTTTATTCTCAATTGTTAATGCAACCTCTCCACCAAGAACCTGATTTCTTATATGAAATAAAGAAGTCGGATTACTAATACCAATCCCAAAAGAATCGTTAGGAGAAATTTTAATAGCATCTGTACCATATGGTATATAGAACTCCTGTTGCCATGTTTGAGACAATGAAATACCTGTTAGACATAAAAAACCCAATGTAATTAATAATGTTTTCATAATTAATATTTATTTTAATTTCAGCAATTGTTTATAACTCACGGATAAATACTTCAAATCTGTATTTGTTACCCTTATAGGATACATAATTCATTTTTTATTTTATTAGCTCCCAAATATATAAAAATAACCTTTTCAACTCAAATAATCGGGCTTTTTGACATTGAAAATCATATTAAAACTTTGATAAACAGACTAATAACTTTTTCAATCATCAAAAATGGATTTTTACAGCCTTCTGTCTTACGCCTAACGCTAATTTTTCATCCTGTGTTGCAGACCAAATAAAGTCCTGGAAATATGACAAAACGAATTGATATACAGTTAGATGAAACTGTAAATTGTTGCAATGCAACCATGCAAAAGTTTATGTAAATAATACCCGGAAAGATAACTTAACAAAACTTTGCATTGCAATTGTCCTTTACAAGTTGTATTTGACTTTTTATGTTCGCCTCATGTTTAACAAAATTTTAATAACATGAATGAACAACTAGGTATTGACAAAATCAAGCTTGCTTTACAAGCAGGGATGAACATCAACAAGAGGATTAGTAAAGCCAAAGCAGATGATGGCAAAGTATCGGTAGGTGAAGCCATCGGGATAAGTGTTACATCATTACCAGATCTGTACAAAACGATAAAGAACGGTAAACAAATTAAAGCACAATGGCTGGACATGGATGACAACGAGTGCCAGGAATTAAAACAATGGTTTGCTTCTGAATTCGATATCGAGAACGATAAAGCCGAAAAGAAAATTGAAGCTATCTTCAACTGGATTGCAGTAACATCCGAAACAATTATCGTTGTTGTATCCTGATTGTTCCTCTTTTTTATTTTTGAGGGTGTCCTTTATTAAATTACCAAACTTCCGAAATGGTAAAAAAAGTAAAAGTGAAACCATACGAGCGGGAGCCGGAAAAAATGCGTGCCACGTGAGATAAGTTTGCAATGAAATGCCGTCAAGCTTATTTTTTCCAAGATTTTTTGCTTCCTTTTTTATCGATTGAAAAAAGGAAGGCCCGTCCGGCAGGACAACCAGATAAGAAAAAGAGTGAAGTAATTCAACTATCACAACCAATAATCAAAGACTTATTGGACACCCTCATTTTTAATTGTCCTTTCAATCATGCCCACTCAATACTAAGTTAGTAGCATGAACACAATCAAAGGAATTGATGCAATACAGTTAGCACAGGAAGTATCAAAAATACCTGGTGGATGTTTCACCGTTGCATTTTATCCATACAACAGAACAAAAGGTGTAGCTGAAGCAAAACTAAGGACAATAGAAGGATGCACGTACAGATCACAACTTCCCCAGGATAAATGGCAAATAGACGGGGATAACTACTTTTTGTTCCAGGACAAATATGGCAATCCTAAAACATGTTACAGGGTATTATTACGGTTCATAGGTTTCCCAAACGACAACTTTCAATTACGTAAAATAAATTGGCTTGGTAATGAATGAATTTAAAAATCTTGGCAATATAGGATGGTACAAGGATAATCAGAATTTAATCACGTTTCAGTTAGGCGAATCAACTCCCCTGGCTGAAACTCCCGGAGTAATTGATATGGAACAATTCAATACAACAATTACCCCTATCATACTCAACATAGCCGATAAATATATCCTCATAAAAGGGAAAAACAACCGACTGCCGGAAGAAATCGAGACTACCATCGGCACAAACCGTATCCTCCCGGAAATCATTGAAAAACAAACCCGGATATTGTATGGCAAGGGACCAAGAGTTTACATTGAAAATTTTAAAGAAGGAAAGCTTGTCCGGGAATGGCAAAAACAACCGGTAATAGAAAACTGGTTGGATTCCTGGCAGGATTCCGGTCTCCAGGACAACATAAAAGATTTTTGTGAAAAGGTAATTCACGATTACTATTACTTTGAAGACTATTGGATACGCTGGCGTTTTTTTCGTTCCAGGAGAATAACAGGTGAACGGTCGGTAGCAGGCCTCGAGCATATCGAGAATAAACGGTGCCGCCTGGCTACTGAAAAAAATCTAAACCAGTATGCCATGGACCTTGAAGATAAAGATTTCAACCATGTAATTGTTGGCAACTGGATCGTGGCCATGGAAAAACAATTTAGCATATATAACCGGTTCCGGGTAATGAACCCGACCAATAACGACGTGGCCGTTTCATACCATAAAAATCATACTGTCGGCCAGATATATGGATACAACCGTTTTTATTTCGGTACCAAGGACTGGCTGAAAGGCACGAACCGCAACCCTCAATACATCAATTCTTACCTCGAGAACTCCCTTAATGCAAAAGTACATGTCATCATACCCTGGAGATGGGTGGAAATTGTAGAAGATAAAATCCAGAAGATCTGCGATGAAAATTCTAAACTGCAGGAACAGGGCAAAACGTTGATCAAACTTAATGATATCGATATCGGTACCGAGTACTCCATTACAACCCGGGATAAATATATAGCTGCCGAGATGGCCAAGGTAAGCAATTTTCTTACCGGCCTGAAAAACCAGGGAAAGATGTATGCATCGTTCAGTTTTCTCACCCCTGAAGGCAAGGAAGTGTCCTGGCAAATACACCCGATTGATTTAAAGTACCGCGAGTTCATAACCGCTTTAATCGATTACGATAAACGCGCGGATGAAGTGATCACCACGTCGATCGGGATGGATGCATCCATATCCAACATCTCGAAAGACGGCGTGATAAGCAAATCGGGCGCTGACCTGTATTACAATTACATCATTTACCTTTACAACCTTACACTTGCTGAAGAAACATGCACCGAACCGATTAACCAGGCGATAAAAATCAACTTCCCGGAACTTTACAGGCAAGGGTGCAGGGTAGGTTTTTATAATGAAGTTCCGAGCCGGCAGGAAGATGTTTCCCCTGGGGACCGGTTACAAAATTCATTTAACCGGACCGTGGAAACCTTACTCAAGCTGATCCGTGACCATGACAGCAAAATTACAAACCTTCAAAAAACACTGGAAAAATGACAATAACTGATTTTTTTCAAAATACCGGGCAAATCAAGCAGCATATACGGGGAATAGATGCCAGCACCTTAATTGATTCGTTTGCTCCTGTTTACCGTCAGGCAGCAAAAAAATATATCAACCTGGTTGGCCAGGGAATACACGACCAGTTAAAAGCACATATTGCAACCCCTCCCGGAACTGCCGACCCTGTTCTTGACCAGGCGGTGGAATATAGCAGGGCAGTACTGGCAAATTTTCTTGCCATACCCTGGTTTACATTCGATGCCGGGGAGAGGAATAACACCGATAAAAAACTGTACAGGTACCAGGAAGATAAAATCATTGAAACCTATCTCGAGAATGCCTGGGCAGAGTTTGACGCCCTGATCCTTCACCTTGAATCAGACACCGAGAAGTTTGCCGCGTTTGTAAACACTGATTTATACAAGGAGCGTGAAAACCTTTACATTAAAAAAGCCTCTGAATTTCATAAATACTATAACATCGACAATTCCTCTTATTTCTATTATAACGTTATTTTCATTATGCGTGAAGTGCAGGAAGAGGAAATCTTTACCAGGATTAAGGACATTGATGATCTTCCTGCAGAAAATAACCTGGCCTGGTACCAGGGCAAGTCTATTGCTTTTGAAACCGTTGCCCGTGCATGCCAGCGGTTTGATTATTCTGAATTACCCAAAGGTATACGCAATGAAATAATAAAAGAAATTGGAGGTTCGGTTAACCGGGCTTATTTAAGTACTGTTAAAGATGCCATTTATGTGCGCTTGCATAACAAGGCAATGGAGTACTTTAAA
>CAZWGG010000183.1:0-8946 GCA_964633305.1 uncultured Bacteroidales bacterium | reverse complement strand
ATAAATGCCACCATATTCAATGTTCATCCCCAGAGGCAATACAATATTCTTTTTAATTTCCGATTGAATATCTTTCAACGTGCTGCCTAAATCCCGGTTGTTTAAGCGGGCTGTTATATAACCAACTTTTTTGAGATTTTCCCTGTTAATTTCAGCAACCCCACTTGATACCTGTACATCGGCAAAGCGTTTTAACGGGACCAATGCACCATCAGGCAAAATAATTTTAGTATTCAATAGCTGTTTATATCCGAATTTATCGTATCCAGGGTAAACCAAACGAACATCACAAAATCTTAAGCTTTCCTGGACTGAACTTGCTTTTACGCCTCCAATCTGTGTTTGAAGCTGCAACTGGAAATCGCTAAGGGGAATCCCGAATTCTTTTAGGCTGGCATATTTGGGTTTAACAGTGAATGACGGGCCAGCTCCTACAATTCCATTGAAAACGTCAGCTGTGCCTTTTACATTTTCAACCACGGCAGCTATTTTTTTAGAATATTCCTGAATTTGCTTTTCATCGTCACCAAAAAGTTTTATCCCAATAGGCTGAACCGAACTCATGAGGTCACCCAACATATCGCCAATCACTTGTCCAAAATCTATCACCAGGGCAGGAAGTTTTTCTTCAATTTGTACACGAATATTGTCAATAACTTTACCGGTAGATAAATTGCGATTTGGTTTTAATTTAATGAGATAATCGCCCCGGCTTGGTTCAGTTATGAAAAACCCCATTTGTGCGCCTGTACGCCGTGAAAAAGATTCCACTTCCGGAGTATTTCCGACAATTTGGTCAACCTGAACCAACATCTCTTCCGTAGCTTCAAGTGAAGTGCCGGGCGGACTGTCAAAATCGAGGACAATGGAACCTTCATCCATTTCAGGCAGAAAACCGGAAGGTAATATTGGAAAAATAAGCACCATTGAAACTATCAACAGAAATGAAAACAGCAAACTAATACCAGGACGTTTTACAAAATACAATACCCAGCCTTTCTTTTGAAAGGAAACCGGTTTAAGGTTTTTCTCGGTTTTACCTCCAAAAAACAATATATACAATACAGGCAGGACAATCCAACTAACGAAAAATGAAGCAATAAGGGTTATCATCATCGTGTTGGTCATTATTTGAAAATAAGCTCCGGCAACACCCGTCATGATGCGAAAAGGCAGGAAGATTACGAATGTACTCAGCGAAGAACCAATCATAGCCGGTAATAAGTATTTCATTGCCTTCGGGATAAGTTCCCTGTATTTTGATTCGGGATGTTCTTCATGTGTCCGGTGAATTTGTTCTACCACAACCACGGCATCGTCTATTACCAAACCTATAGCAGCAGCTATGGCACCTAATGTCATAATATTAAAATTATACCCCAGTGTAAGCATTATAATTATGGAGAGTAATAATGAAACCGGCACTGTAATTAGTATAATCAAGCTGTTTCTGAACGACCTTAAAAACAAAATGGTTATAATTATGGCAAGCAATAAACCAATCCATAAAACATCGCGAATACTATTAATCGCCTCCCCCACAAAATCTGCCTGATTATAGTAAGGCCGTAATTCTGTCCCTTTGGGCAACATTTTATTATTTAGTTCTAATACGCGTTGCTGGAGCTGAACATTAATATCTGAAAGATTAGCTTCCGGCTGTTTCATTACGGCTATTAAAGGCACATCTTTTCCGTTCGCTTTAATTTTTACATACTCCAATTGGCCTGTAATTTTAATATCGGAGACATCTTTCAATACTATTTTCCCGGATGGAGAATTTTTGATGACCGTATTTTCCAGTTCCTTTAAATTTCGTAATGAAGCATCGGTAATAGTAAGATACAAACGGTTGCTTTCATTGGCATAACCCGCGGCTTCGATAAAATTAGCCTGGGAAAGAATATCATAAATTAAACCCGGTGTTAATCCAAGTTGACTTAATTTTTTCTGATTAAGGACGACCTGGTATTCTTTATCACGTCCCCCGGTTACAGCGACTTGTCTCACGCCCTGAATTTGTTCCAGGTAGGGTTTTACTGTATAAGTAGCCAGCGTTTTCAACTCAACAGGAGAAAGGTCTCCCTCCAGGGAAAAACCAGCCATTGCAAGTATAGACGGGTTCATTTTCTCTACCTCTATTTTCAGCAAAGGAGGAAGCTCCAGACGAACCTGTGAAATAGCTGCTTCAATTTGTTGTTTGGCAAGGTTAATATCGGCACTCCACCTGAAAAAGGCTGAAATCTCACAACTTCCCCTGGAAGTTGTACTTTGCAATAATTCAAGGTTTTCACTTGTCTTTATGGCTTCTTCTAATGGTCGGGTAACTCCAATTAACATATTCTCAACGGGTTGTTCCCCATTATCGGCAATTACTTTAATTTTGGGAAAAGTTACATTGGGCAGCAATTCAACCTTCATCCTCGAATAGGCAAATAATCCGGCAACAATTACAACAAAGCCGACAATTGACAGGGGGGTCTTGTATAATGTGTAGAAGCTATTTTTTTGCATTTTCATCTGAGTGAATAACATTTACATAAGCACTGTCAGGCAAACCATAGCCACCTTTGAAAATAACATAGTCAGTTAAGTGAAGGCTTCCGTTTGTAATCTGTACTAAAAAATCAATTTCAACACCTGTATTAACAGACACTTTTATGGCAATTGAATCATGAACGACTTTCAGTACCCAATGTTTTGTTAATTCTTCGTTGGAATAAACCGAACTTTTTGGAACAAAAATTCCGTTCTTAATATCTAGTTTTTTTACTTTAACCCGGACATGGATATTTTCCGATAATCCTTGTCCTGATTCAGGATAGACGAGAAACTGGTTTGTTTGGTCAACATTATTGGCAATGGGTAAAGATGCTCCAATAGTACCTTTTACGTATCTTCCATCTGGTAAGACAATTGTAAATAATTTATTTTGAATAACAGAAGTATTTTCCTCTAAAGGAACAGAAACCACGATACGCATAGATTCTTCACTAACACTTGTCGCAAGTAAATCTCCCTCCTGAACAAAATCGCCTTGCTGAACCAATACCCGGTCAATAATTCCGGGCGAAAAAGATAAAACCGTATCAGCCATTTGGTATAATATTTTGTCATTTGGGGCGGAGGAATTTAAAATGGTTGCTTCACGGCTCTTCACTATAAACAGGGGTTGATTCGCTTGAATTTTTTTACCTGCCCAAACAATACTTTTTAAAATAATACCTGTTGATTTCGCCCGTATTTGCAAATGCTGTGTAAACTGTGTTACTCCCTGAAATTCCTTATATATTGAAACATTTTTTTCTATAGGCTGCGTAACAATTACATCACTTCGGACGATAGTTTCCGGATCGTCATCGGCGGTGGATTGATTACATGAATCTAAACCTAAAACAAAGCCTGTTGCCCAAAAAATAGTTAAAATTCCTTTGAGGCAATTATGTTTAACTAACTGTTTCGATGCCATATTTTTCCCATTAATTATTCCAGTAATTGTATTCAACAATAAGCTTGCTGCGCTCAATTTTATGATTTTCTAATGTCAACTTGTTTTGATTGAACAGTTGTAAAAAATTGAGATAGTCAATAATCCCGACCTGCGCATTTTGCAATTCATTATTATAAATAGATAAGATTTCGCTGTAATCTTTTTGTAGCCTTTCTTCTTTATCAATTGATGTGTTCAATGCCTGAATGGCATTTAAATAGGATGTCTTCTGTTTTTGAACCTTGAATTGTTCTATTTCTCTTTCCCTGGTTGCCTGCTCCATTAAAACCAGTTGTTGTTGCCGGTTAATTTGTTTTTGTTTTCCGTCAAACAATGTATAGGTCAGTTGAACGCCGGCACTCATACCAAAATGGTTTCCAAAGTAAGGTATTGAGGTTGAATTTAGCCCTGTGTTTGCATAAACTTTTACTTGTGGTTTATACCGGTTTTCAAATACTTTTTGTTGTATAACAGCCGACAAGCTGTCTTGAATATAGGTTTGTAAAAAAATAGAACTGTCAATTTCTTCCTGATTTAAACCGGGCTCAAAACCTGCAAGTTGAGAAAATGATGTATCTGCAATTCCACATATTGTTTTTAATTGATTCAATTTAAGAAGGAAAGCTGCTTCACTATTTTCCATATTTATTGAATCAGAAATATAAGCAGTTTGCAAAAGACGATAATCAACATACCGGTACAAGCCGTGCCCTGTTAATGATTTAGCTATAATTAACTGTTGTTTGAGCAGTTTCAGGTTTTCTTGTAAGTTCTGATATTCAACCTGGGAGGTTAACACATCCAGATATTGTAAAGCCAGTGAATATTTCAATTCTATTGTCAGGGTATTTATCATGGTTTCAGTTTTCGTTATTTCCAGGTTATTTTGTTCTAACAGGTTGTTCACCTGTTTATGGTTGAAAACTGGAATTTCTGTATTAAAAAGAAAAGAATAAAGACCACCATTTGTTATCCCAACATCATAACCAATAGCTGAATTTTGAGGATTAGTAGAAATGATTTCGCCATTATTGTTGAAGTAAGGTGCAAATAAAATATCTGAACTTAAATAAGCTTGTGGAGCTATATTTTTCGCTTTAATCTTTGATGCTTCCAAAACCATGAAATCCCGGGAAGCTTCAAGTGAAATAAGTTCAGTGCTTTGCTCCTTTGCCTTTTCAAATAATTCAGAAAAGGTCATTTGCGCATTTAAATTGTTTCCTAATAGCACATAGAAAATTATTAATCCGAAAGTTTTATTATTCTTTTTCATCTCTTACTAAACTGATACATAAGAAAGAAACGCAATTTACTTGCGTTTTTCTGTCAATAAAGATACAACAATTTCATCTTACCCTTTGTCATCTTCCCCCACCTCATTGTCCATAGCAAAAAGAAATAATAAATAAAAACGTTTCCCGCATAGTGTGCGTTCAATGCCTTTAAGTTAAGAAAATCATTAACGAATATCGATTAGAATTCGCTGAGATCAGCTTCGCCTAAGTTAATGATTCTAAATTTTTGATTTGATTTTTTGTTACTTCGAAAATCTAAAATCGTTAATCCTTGTTCTTAAATCATTAACTTAGTAGTATTAAACGCACGCTATTAAGAGCCTCGACAAAGATTGTCTCATTTGGTATGCCGCCTTTAGGGTGGCTTATTTTTTATCTTATCTGCATTAGTCTGAAGATCAGAAATAAATAGAAACATTTCATTAAAAATTTAAAAAATATTATACGATTATAACTATTTTATATATAATTCGTATATTTGTACGATAATTATAAACAAAATTGTGAATGGTAAATAAAAAGTATAATAATATACTTGACACAGCTAAAGATTTATTCTGGAAGCACGGTTTTAGGCGTGTGTCTATTGAAGAGATTTGTCAGAAATCCAATGTAAGTAAAATGACTTTCTACAAGCATTTCCCCAACAAGATAGAATTGGCAAAAACTGTTTTCAACAGAGTGGTTGAGGATAGTGAACAGAGACTCATACAGATTCTGAAAGAAAATTCTTCAGTTTCAGAAAAATTACAAAAAATATTTCTAATTAAAGTAGAAAAAACGAATGACATTAGCCAGGAGTTTCTTCAGGATTTTTACCTGGGAACAGAACCGGAGTTGAAAACTTACGTGGAAGAAAGGGTACGTAAAGCATGGAATATTGTAATAGACGATATTAAAAAAGCGCAGAAAGCAGGTATATTTCGAAAGAGTTTAAAACCTGAATTGATGATAAAGGTTCAGAATAAGTTTATCGAGATGCTGGAAGATGAGAGTATAGTGAGCATGTATAATTCGCGACAAGAATTACTCCTTGAATTTGTCAATTTAATGCTTTATGGCGTCTCACCAAATGATTAAAAATGAAAGCCCGGTTTTTTTACATATTTATTCTATTGTCAGTCCAATTTATCATAGGAAATGCCCAGGATTCCCTTACTTTTAAGGGCCAGATTTCAGCATACACACATATTAACCCTCATAACAAATTACCCTGGTGGAGCGGTGGCCGGTACATCCCGCAATTGAATTATTCGTACAGGTTACCGGGTGATAAATTAATCGATTTTGAAACCTCGGCAAATATTTATGGAAATGCAGGAGTAAAACTTTCTGATTCCAGTGATTTTAACGGGGATATAAAACCATATCGTGTTTGGGCACGTTATTCTACCGACCAGTTTGAACTTCGTGCGGGTCTGCAAAAATTAAATTTTGGTTCAGCTAGTATACTCAGGCCGCTCATGTGGTTTGACCAGGTTGATCCCCGCGACCCGCTGAAACTTACCGATGGTGTGTGGGGAGTCCTTATCCGGTATTATTTTCTGAATAATGCCAATATATGGCTATGGAGTTTATATGGAAATAAAAACCGTAAAGGATGGGAAACATTCAATTCCAGGAAGAATATCCCGGAATTCGGCGGGCGTTTTCAAACCCCTGTACCAAAAGGGGAAGCCGGGTTTTCTTATCATCGCAGGGTTGCTGATTGCAGCCTGTTGTCCAACTCCCTGAAAACTTATGATAATGTCGCTGAAAACCGTTTCGGATTCGATGCAAAATTCGATGTGGTGATCGGCTGCTGGGCCGAAGCTTCATGGTCAAATTACAATGAAAAAATAGGTGTCTATTCCAACCAGGAGATTATTAATCTCGGAATAGATTATACATTCGGATTAGGCAACGGACTATCGGTTATTTTCGAACAACTGGTAGCATCCTATGACGAGACTCCTTTTGAATTCGAAAATACAACAACCTTTTCATTGCTGAACCTTTCGTATCCCATTGGTATGTTCGATAATATCAGTACTATTATCTATTACGACTGGACCAACAACAAAGCATATAATTTTCTGAAATGGCAAAAACAATTTAATAAATTTTCACTCTACCTGATGGGGTATATAAACCCTGAAAAGTACAATATACCTACACAGAATACCGATGAAATGTTATATGCAGGAAGTGGTGTTCAGGTGATGGTGGTTTTTTATTATTAAAAAAGAACAAAAAAGTTAGAAATGGAAAACAATTTAGTAATTAAAACAGAAAATCTTACCAAACGCTTCCCTATGGGAAGAGGCGAATTCAGTGCTCTTAAAGGGATTAATCTCAATATTGGCACCGGTGAATTTACAGGGTTAATTGGTCCGAGCGGATCAGGCAAAACAACCCTTCTGAACATAATTGGTTCGCTTGACACACCTTCTGATGGTGAAGCAATTGTCCTGGAGCAATCTATTGGAAAACTAATGGCCAAAGAGGCAGCTAAGCTTCGTAAAGAGAAACTGGGGTTCATTTTTCAGAGCTACAATCTGCTGGCAGTGCATACCGTGTATGAAAATGTCGAGTTTCCGTTGTTATTGCTTAACTATTCAGGTTCCGAACGAAAAACTATGGTAATGGATGCACTTGAATGGGTAGGTCTTACAGATAAAGTAAAACAGAAGCCGCCGCAACTTTCGGGAGGCGAATGTCAACGAGTGGCAATTGCCCGTGCAATGGTTAAAAACCCAATGCTGGTATTGGCCGATGAACCTACGGCAAACCTGGATGCCGCTAACTCCCACAATATTCTTAAAACCATGGTTAAACTCAATAAGGAATTGAAGACAACATTCCTGTTTGCTACACACGATGAAAAAGTGATAGGCTATCTGAAACGGAAGATTTATTTGAAAGATGGACTGGTGGACAAAGATGAAGTAATAAGTAATAAGTAAAAAGTAGAGAGTAAAAAGTGAAAATACAATAAGACATGTTAGCACTAAAATTAGCATACAGAAACCTCATTGGTGCGGGTCTAAGAACCTGGCTCAATGTGATCGTATTGTCCTTTTCGTTTGTTGTAATTATATGGGGAAAGGGCATATTGGCGGGCTGGGACCGTCAGGCCAAAACAGATATGAAAAACTGGGAAATAGGCGGAGGCCAGTACTGGCAGAAATCATACGACCCGTACGATCCCTTTACGCTGAACGACGCTCATGCAAAGGTTCCTGAAGTGTTTAAATCCGAAATAAATAATGGACAGGTGGTTCCGGTACTAATAACCCAGGGTACCATTTATCCCGAAGGCCGCATGCAGTCCATATTAGTAAAAGGTATTGATCCGGATCAGAACGTACTCAGGCTGCCGACACAAAAGCTCGATACGGCAATAAGCGCTATTCCGGCAATCATTGGTTCCAACATGGCCCGGGCAAACAAACTGAATGTAGGTGATTTCGTGACTTTACGGTGGAGAGATGCAAACGGGACATTTGATGCTACAGAAATTTACATTACATCGATTTTCGTTACCCATGTTCCAACGGTCGATGTTGCACAGATATGGATCCCGCTGGAAAAACTCCGCTCCATGATGTTAATGCCCGGAGAGGCTACGCTGTTGACTTTGTCAGCTTCCGGTGATACCGAAAAAGAGCATCTTCATGTTGAAGGCTGGAAATTTAAACCTTTTAAAATACTGGTTGCCAATATTGAAGATATGATAAAAACAAAATCTGTAGGCCAGTCGATATTCTATATGATTCTTCTTCTGCTTGCCATGCTGGCTATTTTCGACACACAGGTGCTGTCCATCTTCCGCAGGCAAAAGGAAATAGGTACATACATTGCCCTGGGATATACCAGAAGAGAAGTAGTATGGCTGTTTACCGTTGAGGGGGCTATGCATGCCATACTTGCCGCTGTTGTTGCTGCTATCTACGGAATTCCGTTCCTGTACTGGCAGGCAAAAATGGGTATCAACCTGGGTTTTGATTCAAGTCAGTACGGCTTTGCCATGGCCAATATTATGTACCCGGTATATACCGGGGGGCTCATAGCCGGAACGACTTTTATTGTTCTAATGACAACGGCGGTAGTTAGTTACTTGCCATCCAGAAAAATTGCAAAAATGAATCCAACAGAAGCTTTAAGGGGGAAATTACAATG
>CAZWGG010000182.1:0-8953 GCA_964633305.1 uncultured Bacteroidales bacterium | reverse complement strand
GAGCGGTACTACAATAGATTACGTGCAGGTTTCATACAGTGGGGATGACTCTTACGAATGGTTCGGAGGAATGGTTAATTGCAACCACCTGATTGCCTTCAGGGGTTGGGACGATGATTTTGATACCGATTACGGATACCGTGGTATGGTACAATTTGCCGTATCACTTCGCGATCCGGCTATTGCCGACCCTGGATCAGGATCAAACGGTTTTGAATCGGATAATGATGGCAGCGGTAGTTCCGACACACCTGTTACCCGGCCTGTTTTCAGCAATGTTAGCATGTTTGGGCCACTGGCAACTCCAACTACAACAATCAGTGACAACTACAAACGGGCTATGCATTTAAGAAGAAATACCAAAATAAATATCTATAATTCATTATTTGCCGGGTACCTCACCGGTCTTTACATCGAAGGACCTTCAGTTACTAATGCCCAGAACGGGGATTTGAAATTCAGTTACAATGTAATGGCTGGGGTTAAAACCGATTTTGGTGCCGCTTCCGGTGATTTGTGGACAGCAAGTGAAGAGGCAACATGGTATTTTACCGAGAGTTTTTATAATGACACGCTCGCAGGTAATTCTGAATTGAATATATCTGATCCTTTTAACCTTACTTCACCCAACTTTTTGCCTGAACAAGGATCGATGGTTCTTGAAGGCTCTTACTGGGATAATGTTTCAGCAATCAATCCAACTATTCTGAACACGACCATAATGGCTTATCCAAACCCTGTAACCAGCGAGTTAATAATTTCAAATATTACAGGTATAGTCCGCGTTGATCTGGTAAATGTTACCGGACAGTTAGTCAGGAGTATTGATAAGGTTAAAGAGAAGTTCATTACTATGGATGTATCTGGCCTTCAAAACGGTATTTATTTCCTTAAATTATCTGCTTCTAAGGGAATATCAGTTATTAAGATTACGAAATATTAGAAATGTCAATATTATTTGAAATTTTAAATTCATAGTTGAAAATGCTTCAAAAAGTAAAATTTAATGAAAAAAATCTCCGGGTTAAGAATTTGTTGTTGCCAGCCTAACAATTGTTTAAGATTTATAGGTGAACTTTACAATAAATACAAAACTTAAGAAAAATGTATCTCTAAATACGTTAAAAGTAATTCGTTAATCTCTCTTCTTCTGTTACCTATCAGGCTGTTGCTCTTCAGCCTGATTTTTTTCTATACTTAAAATTTTACGATTTCTTAATATTAATTTAATATTCAGACAAAATGAAAAATATTACTTTACCATTTAAAATAAGAACTTTATGAGCTCAAAGACGAACAAGCGTGCTGTTGATCTCGTGGTACTTTCCGATATTCACCTCGGCACACATGGTTGCCATGCAAAAGAACTGCTTATTTATCTTAAAAGTATCAAACCTAAAAAGATAATATTGAATGGTGACATTATTGATATTTGGCAATTCAGCAAACGTTATTGGCCGAAATCTCACATGAAAGTAATTAAACATATAGTAGGTTTGGCGGCTAAAGGAATAAAAACCTATTACATTACCGGAAACCATGATGAAATGCTTAGAAAATTTGCAGGATTAAAGGTTGGTCCTATAAAAATAGTGAATGATGTTATACTCAATTTGAGCTGAAATACGGTCAATTGTAACAAAAAATAAAGAAATTACATATTTAAATTCCGGTGATTGGGTTGAAAATCTTACAGCACTTGAGTATCATAAAGGAATATGGTCAATTTACCGGTTTTCAAACGATTTTGAAACACAAAAAAAACTAAACAGCAGTAAAGAGGATAAACCCAGTTCACTAACAGATTATACCCATAAAGAATTGTTTAAAATAATGCTCAGGGAATTTCAAAACTAATTAGTGGCTGCCCGAAAACTCCAATTGCTGCGTTATGCTTGTCCGAAAACTGGTCATTTACGCCCAGTAAACTCCCATTTTTCGGCCATCGCAAGCCTTGCACCTGAAGCTTTCGCACAACCACTTAAAAAATACATGACTTTTCGCGCTGATACGAATTATGAATCATTTTACATAAAACACATTTCATATGAAAGTTTTGTATGCTATCCAGGGAACCGGAAACGGACACTTTAGCAGGGCAAAGGAAATTATTCCTATCCTTCGGAAGAAATGTAAAATTGACATATTGATTAGTGGAAACCATGTTGACCTTTCACTTCCTTTTGATAGTGATTATCGGTTCAATGGACTAAGTTTTGTTTACGGGAAGAAAGGCAACATAGATTTGTGGAATACTTACCTGCAGGCAAACGCAAAATCATTCAAGGCAGAGATAAAAAGTCTGCAGGTTGAAAAATACGATTTTGTTATAAATGACTTTGAGCCAATATCCGGATGGGCCTGTTTTCAAAAAAATATACCTTGTATCGCCTTGAGCCATCAGTCAGCTTTATTAGACAGAAATGTTCCAAAACCTAACAAGGGAGACATTTTTGGAAAATTTATCTTAAGAAATTATGCGCCTGCGTCGAAAAAGTTTGGATTTCATTTCTGCAACTACTCAAAGAATATTTTTACGCCGGTTATCCGAAAGGAAATCAGGGCTATTAAACCGTCTAATAATGGGCATTATACTGTTTATCTCCCATCATATAAAGATGAAATACTGGTCTTATATTTTAAAAATTTTCCGGGTATAAAATGGCATATCTTTTCAAAATATAACAATAAAGTCATTATAGATAAAAATATTGAAATTTACCCCATATCAAACGATGCTTTTCTTCAAAGCATTGGAACCTGTACGGGCGTATTATGCGGTGCGGGTTTTGAAACACCGGCTGAAGCCATGTTTCTCGGGAAAAAGCTAATGGTGGTCCCTGTTGAACATCAATATGAACAACAATGTAATGCAGCTGCATTAAAAGCTATGGGTATTGCAGTAATAAAAAAAATAAAAGAAAAAAATTATGAGAAAATTCTTGATTGGCTTGAAACCGATTACAAAATTGAAATCAATTACCCGGATATAACAGAACAGGTTATTAACAAGATATTTGAAATGTATGTACAAGATGTGTTAAAAAAGAATGCATGGGATAAAGAATATTACCTTACCATATCAAAAAATGGAAAAAAGAAAGATTTAGAAGCAGTGTTAAAAAAATTGTAATTAGGTTGAAAACTAATTCTTTATCACGTTAGAATAATTTATTACCTTTATAACTAGGTATAATTTTGATATTTTTAATTACCTAAAAATGAAATTAAAAGACAGTAGTTATGGACAACGGTAAATGCATTAGCTGTGGTTCTGATCAGGTATACCGGTCATTAAACGGAATAGTTACCAATGGAAAATATATTTACGTACGCAATATCAGGAAACTTACTCCAAGATCGGACCGTATGACATATATTTGTGCACAATGCGGGTATTACCAGGATCATATTATTGATAATACTATTTTAAACCAAATAACTAAGAAGTGGGAAAAAGTATGAATAAGAATTAGGGAAATTATCTTTTTCTTACAACCATAGATAGTATAGTGCCAATTATAAGATATAATAAACTAACGGCTAATATCAAAAACTTTGGTATGGCACACCATTTTGCTAATACTGGCCAGAATATCCCATCAAAACGCAATAAAATCTTTATTAATGCATAGTTTTCAACTGAATCTAACAAGGCTACGATAATTTGTCCCCAGGCAAAAAGAATGCCTAAAAAAGAAAGAGATTTTATTCGTTGTGACACTTTACGAGCTACTAACACACATGCCAATCCAATAACGCTTATGTAGGTTATGATAAAAAGATAATCAAGTCCTAAATTTAATCCGGCATATATTTGTCCGGTTGTTCCCCATGATTCAATTATTTTTTGTGAAAGGGACAGGTTACCTGCTAACTCAAATGAGACTATGCCAAAGGGTGCAACATCAGTATTTAAATGAATGTTAAGGAGTTGAAGTCCCAGCGTAGTAAAAAGCATAAGGGCCAGGGATACCATAAATGCTATTTTTTGAACCCTTACAGATAACCATTCAAACGGATGATGATATTTCATATTTCTTTCTTTATTTTAAATGAATGCATGAAAGTTAATATTATAACCGAAAAAAAACAATATCTAACCTAACTCAATCTTTAATAGTTTTAAATTTGATGCATATAATTGGTGTGAGAATAAGAAAATGTCAAAAACTATTTATTAAGAAAAGGTTATCATAACTTTAAGTATTCTATTAATTTCAATGTAAAACCTTAACTTATCTTAATATATACTTAATAAAAAATGTTTCTGAATACATTATATTCACCAATTAATATGAATACAATATGAAATTAACAAGAATTATTACTCTATTACTGTTTTTATTCATTATACCGGGATATTTAAAAGCACAAATTACACAGGGTGAAGATGGTTTATATTATGACTCGTCTGGAAATTTGTTTACAGGAGTTTATGTTGAAAAATATGAGAATGGGAATATTAAAACACAAATGTCCATTGTCAATGGGAAAAAAGACGGCTTAACCACTATTTATTTTGAAGATGGAACGAAGAATGAAATCCGGTCATATAAAAACAACAATATGCACGGTACCTGGGAAACATGGAATAAACAAGGACAAAAGACTGCTGAAGCAAACTACGCAAATAATAAAAAGAACGGAAAGTGGTATATATGGGATAACAATGGCACATTACGATGTGAAATGATTTATAAGGATGGAGAAAAAATCGGTACCTGGTATATGTGGAATGAAGAAGGTGAGTTAATTGGAGAAAAGAAGTATGACTAAGTGTTTTAAGTGAACAGTTGAAAGTAGTTTCATGATTGGTTCTCATAGTTACAGATTGTTCAAACATTTTTCAACACTCTGCCAGAGCAAATCGGCTGTTTTATCCCATGTGAACTTCCGACGCTGAACACGGGCTTTTTCAATTAAATCTTTCCTAATGTTTGTATCACAGAATACATTTAGCATAGCCCCTTTTATTGATTCAACCGAAGTAGGATCCACATATAATGCTGCATTACCACCAACTTCAGGCATTGATGATACCTCTGAAGTAATGACAGGAACATCACAATACATAGCTTCCAAAATTGGGATTCCAAAACCTTCAAATCGAGATGCATATACCATTGCCATAGCTGATGCAATAACAAGATTCAGTTTTTTCGTTTCAAGCCGGCCGGTAAATATGATATCATCTTTAAATGCAGAATTATCATAGGCTTGCTGTATTTCATCATTCCAGTATTTTTTTGATCCGACAACCAGAAACTTAACATTGCTGGTAACCGTCTGTTTAAATTCATCAAACGCTTTTATCAGGTTGTTTATATTTTTTCTGGGTTGTATTAACCCAATAAAAAGAAAATAAGGACATCCTCGTGTATATTTTGTCCTGGTTTCCTCTTGCAATTTATCATCCAGTGGTTGAAGCGAATCAGACGCTCCGTTATATACAACATCAATTTTATTTAAATCAACAGAAAATAATTTTCCAATATCCTGTTTAGAAAATTCAGATACTGTAGCAATTCTGCATGCCCTTTTAATAAATCGTGGAAAAAAGTAATGATAATACTTTTTTGCACTCCATGGATTAAATTCAGGATAATGAAAAAAATTCAGGTCGTGAATTACTGGCATGGATTTCACTCTTGTTCGTAAAGAAAGCCATCCGTCCGGAGAGAGGAAAAAGTCTGCCTTATACTTTTTTATTACCCAGGGAACACCCCAGTCAAAAAATAAGTACCACAATAAAGGATGCCTCGCTTGCGGAGGGACAATTACTGGTTTAATATTATTTGAAAAAATAAAATCATCAGAATATTTTCGGTCGAAAATAAAAGTAAAAGTATGTTCGGGATGATTTCGTGTGATACGCTTTAATGTTTCAAATGTAAACAATCCGATTCCTTCCAGCTTTTCCCTTTGTAATAATCGTGTATTAACTGCAATATTCATATCTACCCTTAAAAACTCAAAGTATACAAAAATAAAAAACACATTTAGTTAAATACATATAATAGTTCAAATAATTCTTATTATTCCACATTAATTGCAATAAGATGCAAAATCCGGGATTAACTCTTAATTTTGTTTCAAAATAAATCGCATGATTAAATACTTCATAAAATATCTGCTTCAAAAGGTGTTAGGCACTGAGTTATATCTTTTCATTTTTGCAAAGTTTGTGATCAGGAAATTGAAGTGGGATAAGAATGAACGTGATTTTCTTCATTTCCTTTCTTTGTTAGAAGACAATGGTATATTACTGGATATTGGTGCAAATATAGGAGCTATGACTGTGTATATGGCTAAAAAATTTTCTCATTCGGAAATATATTCATTTGAGCCTATACCATTAAACATAAGGGTATTGAAGAAGATCATAAAATCTTATCACATAAAAAATGTGAAAATAAAAGAAACAGCATTAGGTGACTATTCGGGCCAGGCAAAAATGATATTACCTGTAATTCACTCGGTAACAATGCATGGTTTAAGCCATATTGAGCATTTTTCAATACCAGGTTTCTCTGAAGGAGTCAATCATACAGTTAAAATGATGAAGCTTGACGATATTGATGAACTAACCGATAAAAATATTAAGGGTATAAAACTTGATGTAGAAAATTATGAGTATTTTGTCTTAAAAGGTGGAATAGAAATGATTAAACGTTGTAAACCTGTAATTTACTGCGAGCTATGGGACAACGAAAATCGAAAAAACACTATTATCTTACTCGAATCAATAGGATATTGTGTAAAAGTAAAAATATCGGGTGAATTGAAACCATACAATAAAACAATACATTCTACACAAAACTTTTTCTTCATACCTGTCGATGAATAAAAAGAAACCGGAGTATAATAATACACCCGGTATAAATTTTCCAATAATGAATAAAAAGAAAGGTTTAATTGAACTTGTGGCCTATAAACTTTCAAGTCGTAGCTTAACTTCACTTTCTGAAGATAAATCAACTTTAATTTCTTTAATTTTCTGTTTGTATGATATAAGTTCAGATTCAATTTTATAACTGCCAGGCTTTATTCCAGGAATTTGAAATTTACCGTCGAAATCTGAATAAACAATAATGTTTGTCCCTTCTATTTTAATTGCAACACCAGCCAAATATTCTCCGCTAGTTTTATCAACAACTGTTCCACTTACAACGGTTGTTAACTTTTTGGTATTGGGCTTCTCCTTGTTCGATGCAAATAGCATTGCACCACTAAAAAAAAATACTGCTAGAACTATACTAAATTTTTTCATTTTTGTAGGTTTTATTTTATAACAACAAAAATACTTCACAGATATGATAAGTATGTTAGAAGAGTATGATTTTTGTGTTAAATTAATCTTAACCCAGTCTTATTACGCTTAAAAGATATTATCATTCATCGACAAACAAAACATGTAATAAAGCCTTTATTTTTGAAATTCTTAATTCATACTAAAAATCATAACGATAAAATCTTACCGGGCAATTTTTCTTTTTTCTGCAATTTGTATTTCTTTGCCTGGTTGTTGTTCTGTTGAAGTAAATTCGGAGAGAATTCTTTCTATAACAATATTAGAATTGTGAAACAAGTCATTACAATTTATGCATATTACTTTAATTCCCAATGATTTTAAGTAATTTCTTTTTTCATAGCGCTCCTCTAAACAAAAATCGGTAAAATGATCATCACAACCCAATTCAATGGCAAGCTTCTCTTTCTCACTATAAAAGTCAATAATATATTTTCCGATACTAAAATGTTTTTTGAATTTTATTCCATTTAGACTTTTATGCTGAAGCAATGTTTCAAAATATGCTTCTGCAAATGATAACTTCTTTTTAGGATACTTTTGTTTCTTTTTAGAATATTCCTGATGTTGAACTATCACTTCCATAAAAAAAGTTTTAGGTAATTTATTGGAAAATAAAACTTATCGTAAATCCCTTATCCTTACCTCAATTTTATTCTCATTTTTTAGTAAATCAATTAGTTCGGAAATATTTGTACTGCCATAATGATATGGATAAAGAATTTTAGGTTTAAAAGCTTTTGCGGCATCGGCAACCATCTCCGGGTTCATAGTATATGGCAGGTTCATAGGCAAAAAGGCGATATCAATGTTTTTTAAGGCTTTCATTTCAGGTGTATTTTCCGTATCGCCTGCAACATACACTCTTTTATTGTCAAATGATAAAATATACCCATTTCCTACACCTTTTGGGTGAAAAGGATTATTGCCCGATCGCATATGCTTAATGTTATAGGCAGGTACAGCTTCTATTTCTATACCTTGAACAACCCTTTTATCTCCATTTTTCATCACAATACAGGTTTCAAGCTCTTCGGATAACTCCAAACATTTTTGAGTCATGATTAATTTTGTATTGTCGCCCGATATTTTCTCAATAGCCGCCAAGTCAAGATGATCACCATGCTCATGGGTTACCAATATTATATCGGCTTTAGGCATTTTCGAGTAATCAGCCTCTTGCATTGTTGGGTCAATATGTATGGTCAGGTCATCGTATTGAAACATTAAAGTTCCATGACCAATAAAAGAAATCACTAAATTTCCGCCGGATGTTTCAATTGTGTCTTTTTCAAACATGATTTGTGAATAGCTGTTTTTAATTAATACTATAGCAATACAACAAATAAAGAAAAATTTATTTCCCATGTGTATCTTTTTCAAGTTTAAAAAAGGGTTTATATTTTGGAGGTATAAATATAAACAATTGAAAAGTAAAAATGAACTGTATTGAGCTAAAAATATTTTTTTTGATTACGTCATACCCGGCTATCAGGCTTAAATACTGGATAAGAACGATAATAATAAATATCCTGAAAAATAACCTTTAAAATTTTAAAGAATCAAATTTTTAAGTTAACAAATAATAAAAGAGGCCGTTTTCTACGTTGAAAACAAGCCTCTTTATAAGTATCTTATAAG
>CAZWGG010000181.1:6615-8996 GCA_964633305.1 uncultured Bacteroidales bacterium | reverse complement strand
CTATATTTAAACCTGAGGCCTTTTTTTTTTTATCCATTTGGTTATTTATTATAACGATATCCTAATGTGTTTATCGGTTACTTGAATAAGTGCTGGCAAAACTAAAAAAAGTTTTGTAAACAAATGTTACATGTAAATCATAAGTTGTAAAAAATTGTAATGAATTGTCATAGAAATTTTTTCCGCCGGTTTGAGCTAATAACCCTGGAAAGACAAGATAACTTACCATAAGTAATACAGTGATACGGAAAAAGGAATAGATTATTTCATATGTCAATTGTTTTTTGATAACCATTAATTTCTTTCTATTATTTGTCTTCACTTTGATTTTAAGCGGTGTGTGCAGTTTTTTAGTTTCGGATTTTGGATATTTGCTATTTTCTGTTGTAAAGCAAATCTATTTTATTGGTAATATATATTGATATTGGAATTAAAGCTGTCCCGGTTATAAACACAATAATCCCTAGTATAATATCTTCTATTGCAGTTACTTTAATAGTTTTTAATAAGACAAATAGCCCGAATGGAATAAACAAAAATAACCCGGTTATCATTCCCGGAATATATTTTCTGTTTATGAGAGACATAGTAGTATGTAACATTCCATTTGTAATGGTTATCCCTAAAAGCCCAATGGCTAACCAAAGAATTCTCATACCTAAGATAGCTGATAACAGGTAAGCTGTCCATCCGAAGATAATATTTACCAAAATTACTCCTATATCATTTAAGGGATGTTTTGTTATTGCGTTTTTATTTAGAGTAGTATTATAAAAATCTTTGAACCTGCCAGGGTAAACGTATTCTTCAAAATAATGTTAGGTGGTGTAACTATTTTATTTTTACTATTTGCTCGTTTGTCAACCCCGTAAATCGGATTATCTTATCCAGAGGTTCATTTGCTTTAATGATATTTTTTGCTATTTCAATAGCTTTTTCATCTCTTGCAGTATCTAAAGAATTTTTCAGATCTCTATAATACTTCAAACTATCCTCATAAAAACGGATCTGATCCGGAGTAAATTTTGCAATTTCTGCTGTTTCAAATAATTTCTCGAATATTTTTTCTTTCAGTTATTTTAACAATTTCAAATTTAAATTTTTTCATTCAATTTATAGCCCAAACCGTTATTCGTTGTTATCATCCGGTTTTATATCGAACTGTGCTGTTGTTCAATAAGATTGGCTAAAACGCTCCGCCAGTATGGTTATCATAATTTTATATAATGCTTTTATCATTTTTAATTGTTTAATTTATAAAGCGAGTAGTTGCCAAATCTGGGTTGTAAAAAAACACACCATCAGACCTAAAACAATAGGCAGGAACGTTGAAACCAATGTCCATTTTATGCTCTTTGTTTCTTTAAATATTGTGTATATTGTTGTTGAACAGGGGTTATGCAACAAACTAAAAAGCATAAGGTTTAACCCTGTAAGCAGAGACCACCCCCCAGCATGGAGTATATTTGCAGTATCGGCCGTTGAATTCATCTCGAACATGACGCCGGAGCCTGCGCCAACACCGGAAAGTCCGCTATTGAGAACGGTTAACATCAGTATTGTGGGAATTACAATTTCATTAGCAGGGATAGCAATGATATAAGCCAGCAATATCACTCCATTAAGGCCAAATACAAATGCAAAAGGGTTCGACCATTTAATGAAATGTTCGGCCAGGCTGAGTTCCCCAATATGGACATTGGCTACCAGCCATATAACAAGTCCGGCAGGAAGGGCAAAAACAATGGCGCGCCAAAGCACAAAAATGGTACGGTCAATCAACGATGTATAAAGCGTTTGTAAAATACGGGGTGGGCGATAGGGCGGCAATTCAAGGCTAAAAGCCGATGCTTCTCCACGCAATACCGATTTGCTCAAACCCCATGATACCGCAAGACTAAACAAGATTCCAAGAACAGCTATCCCCACAACTGCCCCGGCTGAGACTATTCCTGCCAATTGTGCAGGGACAACCCCCCCGATAAAAATGGTGGCAATAAGTATTTGTGTGGGCCAGCGCCCGTTGCATAATGAGAAATTGTTGGTAATAATTGCTATTAACCGTTCACGCGGACTATCGATTACTCTTGCTGCAATTACCCCGGCGGCGTTACAGCCAAACCCCATGCTCATGGTCAGTGCCTGTTTACCATGTGCCCCGGCTTTTCGAAAGAGGCTGTCCATATTGAATGCTACCCTGGGCAGGTATCCCAGGTCTTCGAGTAAAGTAAAGAGCGGGAAAAAAATCGCCATTGGGGGCAGCATCACCGAGATAACCCAGGCCATAGACAAGTAAGCGCCATCAATTAATGCCCCGTTTAACCACCAGGGGATATTAATGGAGGCTGCAGCATGTTTTAGTAAGGGATGGATATAATCAA
>CAZWGG010000181.1:0-6605 GCA_964633305.1 uncultured Bacteroidales bacterium | reverse complement strand
ATAATCAATTAAGAATGACGCCAGAAGACCCGAAGGGTAATTTGCCCCTGCAACGGTTACCCAAAAAACCAGGGCAAGCAGTAAAAACATCAAAGGAAAACCGAGCCATTTGCTGGTAATAATTTTGTCGATTTTCAAATCCATGCTGTATGCTGCTTTTTCGCCTTTTTGTTTAACGGTTTTTTTTGCTATCCGGGAAGCATCTTCATAAATTGATTCGATCACCGTATCGTGAAAATTTACTCCCAAATCCCAGCGGGCTGCATTTGCCGCAGACAAGATATCTTCTCTTCGGATATTTTTAGTTGTATTTTCCATGGTTTTTTCTTTAAGATTGAACAGTTGAAACACTTGCATTTATATTGCCCAGCTCTCCGGATCGCACTGCTTCAATAATGCTGTTATCACCTTCCAGCAACCGTAAAGCCACCCAGTTAATGTTGGGGAGGTTGGGGAATTGTTCGGCAAGCTTCTCTGAAAGTCTTGAAATCGTGTGGTTCAATTTCGGTGAACGGCTTTTAATTTTATGAGGCATGCAAACATATTTACCTGTTGCCACTTCCTCAATGGCCGCAAGAAGTTCATTCATTCCCTGTTTCCTGCGGGCCGATGCCGGAATAACGGGAATGCCCAGTTCCTTTGAAAGGGACCTTACATCAATCTCTATATTATTTCGACGGGCCTCGTCCATAAGATTAAGGCACAGCACCGCACGGTCGGTAATTTCCAATATCTGCAATACCAGGTTCAGGTTACGCTCCAGACGGGTAGCATCAACAACAATAACGGTTACATCAGGCTGCCCGAACAATATAAAATTTCGTGCTACTTCTTCATCAGTGCTGGTTGATAAAAGGGAATAGGTACCTGGTAAATCCACCACTTTATATCGCTTGTTATTGTATATGAAGCCACCTTCGGTACGCGTTACCGTTTTCCCTGGCCAGTTGCCTGTATGTTGGTGAAGTCCCGTAAGATTATTAAAAACTGTACTTTTCCCGGTATTCGGATTGCCTGCCATGGTTATTACATAGTCCACCTGTTCCATGTTCATTCCAAGCTTTACAAGGTTTGCCGTATTATGAACAGGACAATTTTCGCAATTATTCAGATTATTCATAAGTATTGACATTTTTTTTGTTAATAAAAATTAATCCGGCCTGTTTTTTTCTTATACCAATAGTAGCTCCCATCACCCTGTAACCAACCGGATCACCCGAAGCACTTTTTATTTCGGCCGAAACCAAACTACCCGGAATGATGCCCAAATCCATGAGCCTTCTTCGTTGTTGTCCTCTACAATTGGGTGAGATGCCTACAATTTCGGCTTTTTCTCCTATCTCCAGTGATGATAACAATTCGTATTTCTGTGTTACGGGAACTTTTCCTGAAAGTATTTCCACAGTAATGTGGGCTGCAAAAAGAGGTGTAAGGGTGCATTCATCACCGTCTGCTGCAAAAGTGATTTTATTTTCATTAACATCGGTTACATACACCTGCATGCCTGGGTATAACCCCTCAACTACCAATTGTTCATAAATACTTTTTGGTTCATCTTCGATATGGATTATGCGACCTATCTCACCTTCCTTCATACAATTCAGGGGCTTTCCTGTTGGTTCCGGTAATTCACCACCGATGGTAGGAATAGGATCGCCATGCGGGTCAAAGACAGGGTTACCTATTTGTGCGGCCAGTTTTTCCGTATCTTCTATTGTTACATTATGTTCCATGCGGTCTGCTTTGTTATGCCAATCTGCCGGTTCCATGCCTGTTTCATCGGCAAGGTACCTTTCCCAAATACGATGTACCCTTACTACGCGAAGCGCGTATGACCTTCCTGTATCTGTTAATGATATGGTTTGGTCATTCATAGTAATCAAACCCATAGTAAGCAGGCGTTCCAATAAAAAGCTTGCCTTATCAACTGAAATATTCAGGTTACCGGCAATACTGTTCATATCGCACATATTATTCCTGTATTCACAATCGAACAGGTACTTAAGGGCATCTTCCAACTGAACCCTTTGGTTGTTCTTTTTTACCCTTGATAATAGCGCCAACAGTCCTTTTTTAGACCAGAACAGCCAAGGAAGGATTATCAGAACTGCAATGCCGGATAAAAGCATTAAACCAGGTCGGATTTGTAAAATTGATATGGTATTCATCTGTTTTTTTTTATTAGTTTTTTAACATATATGGCATTAGCCAGTTCAGAGTTTAGCAAAAGCTTCACATTATTTACTTCTACTTCTATCATACTGTTTTTATGGTATTGTTTTTTTACCAAAAGGGTAGATCCAATTTTTATATGGGTCGAATGACAGAAATCAAAAAACTCTTTGTCTGAACCGGATAAACGGCATATTTCATATTCACTTTCGGGTTCTGCTAAAGAAAGTATTACACTATCTTTGTCTTTTAGGACTACACCTTGTTTATTGGGAATTGGATCACCGTGTGGATCGTTAGTAGGGTTTCCAAGGAACAAGCTAATCTTTTCTGCCAGAAAATCCGATGTTAAATGTTCAAGCAATTCAGCCTCCCGGTGTATTTCATGCATTGTCAGACCCAGAACCCGGTGAAGAAAAGTTTCCCATAATCTGTGTTTTCGAATAATACCCAATGCCATTTTCTTTCCGGTAAGTGTAAGTTTAAGTTCTTTATATTTTTTATAGTCAATCAGCTTTTTAAGGGCTAGTTTCCGGGCCATATCTGTCGCAGCGGCACTGGTAATTCCCAACTCCCTGGCAATAGAGCCGGGCCTGGTGTCCCAGTCTTCTCTACTTTCAAACTTATAGATAGCTTTAATAAAATTTTCAGTAGCTATTGAAACTTTATTTCCCATTTAAAATATTTTTTAAGCTTACTTAAATAAGTAAACAAATATGTCAAAAAATAGTTTTGTGTATTTTTTAAAAAAATTCTATACAATCACTTCAATCCATTTCATAGTTTCATTCAATTCTTTCTACTATTTACTTATTCTTAACCAGAAAATGATTCTTCTGTAGCAGATTTGAAATAAATATTTTTAAATTGCATATAAATAACAAATTTTATTTATGGAAAAGTTTGATGAATTAAACCGTCTTAACCAGGAGCACAAAACACTTTTGAATAGTTATATTAAATTATTTGAGGATATATCGACCTCCGACCTGGTTAATGAAAATAAGAGACTTCATAAAGAAATTGAAGAGAAAACGAAGAATTTAAATAAGTTGGAAAAGAAAATTGCCTCTCTGAATAAAGATAATCAGGAGTTAAAAAATACATTGTTAGAACAAATTATTGATGAACGTCTTCAATTGGTTAAAATATCGTATAAAAAATTATCGATTTATTTTGAAGATAAAAACAACAAAAACACCGACCGGTTAACATGGTTTGAAAATGATTTGAAAGCAAAATTAACAAGTCTTGAAAAAAGAGTTGACCTGGCACTAAAATTAGATAAAGCCGAATTGCTTAACGATATTGAAGAATTAAAAAATAAATTGACAAAAAAAGTTTCGGCACAGCGTGAACAGCTCCTTAGTGAACAGGAAGAATTGTTTGCCAGGTTTGATAAAGGCATGGAAGAATTCAGGGAAGAAGAAGTTGATGGAGAAACCCTCAAGAAAAGAATCAGGCGCAACAGGATGGAAATGAAAATAGGCCTGGGCTGGTTCAATAAAATAGGGATCGTTTTAATTGTTATCAGTATTGCCCTGGCTGCCTATTATAACAGGGAGCATATTAATGATTATGTAAAAGGAATTGCATTTTTTGTTATTGGCTTTGCTTTTGTGGCAGTGGGAGAATTTTTTTACAGGAAAGAAAAAAATCAATTTGCCCAGGGACTCATTGGCGGAGGAGTAGCTATTTTATTTACATCTGTTTTTGTTAGTTGTTTTGTGCTGGAGATTGTTACCCAGAATATGGCATTAGTCTTATCTGTTCTTATTTCTTTCCTTACTATTGTGATGTCGTTGAGGTATAAATCTCCCACGATAATTTCGCTTGGGCTTATTGGCGGATATCTACCGTTTATAACCTATATAAAAGTGGTAGGATTCTCCGGTGTTGATTATTATTACGGGATGGGTTACCTTTTAGTACTTAACCTCATTACTTTGTTTATTTCATTTAAAATGAAATGGTTTGTGGTTAATTATCTAAGTTTTATTCTTTTCTTACCGGGACTGCTATACCTTGTTTTTAATTGCCCTTCGGTTGAAGCGGGTATTGTGTATTCATCGCTGGCATTTCTTTTATATACCGCTGTGGTTCTTGTAAATCCTGTATTAAAGGGCAAAGATATTCATATTCCGGATGTTATTTTGTTTACCATAAATACTGTTGTGGGTTCGCTGGTGGTTTTTCTTCTTTTCGAGAAAGCCGATCTTTCCAGGTTTGAGGGTGTATTGTCTCTTTGTTTTTGCATTGTTTTTTATTTTATTGGAAATATACTGGACAGGTATGTTAAGAAAGGGAATGTTTTAAGTATTATTAGTTTTGTTACTGCATTGACCTTTGCTATACTCATTATTCCTTTTGAGTTTGGCTCAAGGTGGCTTTCGATAGGATGGCTGGTTGAAGGTACTTTATTAATAGTGTATGGTGTTTCAAAAACAATAAAATACATGGAACGGGCCGGATGGTTACTTTTTGCACTTTGCCTTGTTACATTCTTCTTTTTTGATGTTCCTTTAAATGTGATAGACCACAATGATTTTTTCCCTTTAAAATTCTTTTTCATCACTTCAGGATTGGTACTAACGTATATAACGTATCACTTTAAGCTGGTTAAAGCTTACTCCATGCAATTTAGAAATAACACCGGAATGTTTACGGTTCTTAACCTGGTGACTGTAATTACATTGTTTTCTTTTTTGAACTATATAATTATTAAAGGTGCAAATGAGTTTATTTATGACAAGCACGATTTACCCTCAAAATACATACTGTTTTTTAACCTTTTTGTCTATTCGGTTGTTGCTTTCTCTCTTGGTAAACTGTTACTGCATAAGAAGCTTTTAACACCGGTTAATAAAGGAATAAGTCTTGTATTAAATATACTGGCAAATTTATTGTTTTTGTATATGCTGGTTAACAATTCTATGATACCTTCACACGCTGAAAAACATTTTGCAGTGCTTGGTTATCTTGCTTTTTCGGTTCTTATTGTTTATAATGTAATTATTGTAATAAACCTACGCCAGACAATTATACGTTTTTTTAAGTATAATTACCTGGGATTGGAATGGCTGCCTTTAACCATTGCCATTTTTCTCCTTCTTAATATTACCTTTTTACTTGTTATTCAATTTAATTTCTCGAGAATAAATCTTATTCTTAGCCTTATTTACCTTGTTTATGCAATTGGTTGTATTGTTTATGGCTTTTATAAACGATACTCCTATATCCGGTATTTTGGACTAGGATTAACCTTTTTCACCCTTGGAAAATTATTCATTTGGGACCTGAGAGGGCTGGATGAATCGGGTAAAATAATTGCATATTTTTGCTATGGGTTATTATTAATAGGAATTTCTTTTGTATACCAGCGAATAAATAAGATGAACCCTGTTAAAAAAGATGAGCGAGATGGTGAGAAATAGTAGATATATCCTTGTTTTGTTTTGGCTACTGATACCTGCCTTAACAGGAATTGGAAATGATAATAAGAGTATTTCACTAACTGATTGGGGATACAGGAAAAAAATTGAATTTACCGATACGGCAAGTTTCGGGTGTTTTTTTCTTGACCAGGATATTTACAAGTATTCAATGAATAATCTTTCTGATTTAAGGATTGTAGGAAATGATTCCGTTTTTATACCATTCTTTCTGGGAGATGATTACTTGGAGGAAGAAGAGGATTATACCGTGTATAAAACCAACCTTATAAACGTAAAGAATGATAAAAAAGGAAATTCATATTTTGATTTCCAGGTAGTTGAAACAAAAAACAAGTATGAAGTAAATATCTTTAACCTGGAAATTGAGGCAGGTAATTTTTCAAACCAGATTGAAATTTATGGGCGTACCGAATCTTCCGGCTGGAAACTAATTGAACGGACCTCTATTTACAAATTTCCGGGTGTTCATAAAAAGGAAGTATGGCTTGGATCAATGATCAATTACAGGTTTATCCGGGTTAAGGTGATTGAAAACACAAAAAATATTACAATTAGTAGATTAGAGGCAATTAGTTCTTTCCGGATCGAAAAACAACAGAAATACCTTAGAAAAACTAATTTAGATTTTGAAATAAAAAATTCAGACCGGGAAACAAAAATTATTATTCAGAATCCATATAGGTTAAGGGTAAGGGAACTTATTTTACAGGCCAACGATAAGTTTAACCGCGATTATTATTTATATACAGATACTACAAAGTACTTTACATCAAAAGGGAAAATTTATAATTTCCAGCATAATAAGGTTAAGATGTCCAGTTTTTCTATTCCTGTTTCAGGATATCAATACAACACAAAAGATTATTTAATGGTAAACATCATCAATAATGATGACCAACCCATTGAGATAACTGGTATCATAGCGAGTTTTGTTGTAGATAAAGTTATTTTTTAAAACAAGGGATATAAACCGCGTTA
>CAZWGG010000180.1:0-9027 GCA_964633305.1 uncultured Bacteroidales bacterium | reverse complement strand
AACAACAGCACCTTCATATATCGACAAGCTTTTATCTGGAATAACAAGATCGGGATCAATCCCTATTACTTTTCCGTACCCTTCACACAATGGACAAGCCCCCACAGGGTTATTAAAGCTAAACATATGAACCGAAGGCTCTTCAAATTTTAATCCATCCAATTCAAACTTATTTGAAAAGCATCTTTCTTTTATTTCTCCATTTTCAATAATTTTTATTACACATTCATCGTCACCTAAACGAAATGCCAATTGAACCGAATCGGCAAACCGGCTTCTTGAATCTTCATTATTTGTTGCAACAACTCTATCAACCACTATCCTTAGTTTTGTTTCTTCTTCAATTTTTTCTAATAATTCCCGTTCATCCAATTTTACTATCTCATCATTTACCTCAATTCTGGCAATCCCCTGGTATGCAAGATCATCAATTTGTTGTGAAAAACTAAGGTTACCATTTCGTTTTAATGGGGATAAAATAAGCATTTTTGTCCCTTCTTTAAAAGATAAGATAAAATCTACGACATTAGTTACCGTATCTTTTTTTACCAGATTATTTGATACCGGGGAATATGTTTTTCCTATTCGGGCAAACAAAAGTTTTAAATAATCGTATACTTCGGTTGAAGTCCCAACAGTTGAACGTGGATTTCGAGTGTTCACTTTTTGTTCTATAGCTATGGCCGGGGGAATTCCTTTAATAAAGTCTACATCGGGTTTGTTCATTCGTCCAAGAAATTGGCGTGCATATGCAGACAGGCTTTCAACATATCTGCGTTGCCCTTCGGCGTATATGGTATCAAAAGCAAGTGAAGATTTCCCCGAACCTGATAAACCGGTTATCACAATAAATTTGTTTCTCGGAATTTGCAGGCTAACACTTTTTAAGTTATGTACCCTTGCATTTGAAACGATTATATGGTGTGTTTTTAGAACTGTTGTATGTCTCATAAAACATGAAAAACGATGTAAAATTTGAATTTTAACAAAAATTAACTATTTTTAAGTTACAAAAATATTTGATTGGACTGAAAAATTCTTTTATTTCACGATAAATTTTAACTAATTTAATATCTGGAGGACTGATTATCGAGCAAAACTCTACTCTTTTATAAGTATTAACTAAAAAAGGAGGTTGTTTTGAAAACAAATAATCTTGCTGATTATGAGCTCGTTAATCAGTACATACAAGGAGACTATACTTCCCTGGAGCAACTTATCAACCGACATCGGACACGTATTTTTACTTATATATATCTTTTGGTAAAAGATCAACACTTGGCAGAAGATCTATTCCAGGATACTTTTATACGGGTAATTAAGTCCCTTTCGGATGGTAAATACAAAGACCACGGAAGATTTATCTCTTGGGTGATACGAATTGCCCATAACTTGGTAATTGATCACTTCAGGAAAAAGAATCAAATGAAAACCTTATCAAATGACAACTATGATGCAGATATTTTAAACCTGAAAAAATTATCGGCACCAACTGTTGAAGATGGACTTATTAAAGTACAAATTTCAAAAGATATTAGAAACTTAGTTGATGAACTACCTGCAGATCAGAAAGAAATAATTATTTTGAGACATTATGTTGGGATGAGCTTTAAAGAAATTGCAGAATATACTAATGTAAGTATAAATACTGCTTTGGGAAGGATGAGATATGCACTTATTAACTTACGGAAACTTATTAAAGAAAAAGATGTATGCCTGTCACTCCAATAACTTCATTGGAGTGATGGGTTCTTGATTTTGAATGTTAACAACTCGGCAAAAAAATACTTTTTCATCACAATATTTAATTTACTGAAGCGTTAGTTGATTACTAACCGATGCATTAAATTAAATATTGTGCCTATGAAGAATTTCTCTACACTGTACTTTTTCTTAAATAAATTAACTCAAGAAGAAAGTGAGGAATTTAATAAATTGGAACTACTTTTCGATTCGGATATTGAAGAATACGATGAGGTTTTTGAATACCTTGACAGTTTTAAACGTGATGTTAGGGAGAAAGTAGTTCGTGAAATAATGCTGTATGCTAAAAAATCACCTCAACATACAAACACAAACGATACCGAGAAAAAACGACTGTAAACAGCTACCCCAAAACACCGGGGGCTTTTTTTATTTTTTGTTCATTTTGTCCAACACTTCCATCATTTCTTTTACTGCATTGGCTGAATATTGAAGTTTTTCTCTTTCTTCATCAGTTAATTTTAACTCAATTATATTTTCTATCCCGTTTTTACCTAAAATAACCGGAACCCCAACAAATATGTTATTCAATTCATATTCACCTTCGAGCTTTACACAGCAAGGTAAAACACGTTTCTGGTTTCTTGTTATAGCTTCGGCCATGCGAGCGGCGGCAGACCCTGGGGCATACCAGGCTGAAGTGCCCATTAACTTGACCAGTTCGCCTCCTCCATAGCGTGTTCTTTCAATAATGGCATTAATTTTTTCCTTAGAAATAAGCTCTGAGATTGGAATTCCACTTACTGTAGTATACCTGGGTAAAGGCACCATGGTATCTCCATGTCCTCCAAGAAGAATTGCCTGGACATCTTTTGGTGATACATTTAGCTCGTCTGCAATAAAAGCACGATAACGTCCGGCATCAAGTATACCTGCCATACCCATAACCCTGGTACGCGGAAGTTTAGAAGTAAGGTAAGCCTGGTAGGTCATAACATCTAAAGGATTTGATACTACAATTACTATAGCACACGGCGAATACTGCATAATGTTTTCCGTAACAGTTTTAACAATTGTCGCATTGGTCTCAATAAGGTCATCACGGCTCATACCAGGTTTGCGCGGCAATCCCGATGTAATAACAACAACATTTGAGTTAGCTGTTAGTGAATAATCATTAGTAACCCCTATTGTTTTGGTATTAAACCGGTCAATCGGGGCACTTTCCCATATATCAAGGGCTTTACCCTCTGCCAGGCCTTGTTTAATATCTAACAATACAATTTCATGGGCTGCATCTTTATGTGCTAATACATCTGCACACGTAGCACCGACATTTCCTGCACCTACAACTGTTATTTTCATATTTTAAGTTCTTTTTTAGAAATATATAGTTAAGGTCAATACCAGCTATGAATTTAAGAAAAAAATATCCGTAATCATTGGTATTTTTAATAAAATGTATGTTTAATAACTATTAGGGTAACACGAAAAAGTTGATTTTGTTTTTTCGTTCCTTTGAACTTTGGACTTTTAGAACATTGCTGTAAACTTAAAATCATTTCAGCGCCTATATTCAGGCTATATGGAAATGTTAATATTATAGTTCTTTGGCTTATTGTTATATTATAGATATAGTGTTTGAAGTCAAAGCTATCTTAAATGTCGTTTATGAAATTTATCAACCTCTTTTTGTCAACAGTATGAGCACAAAGACCGGACAAATATATTTTGAAGTTATAGGTACAGAAAACTCTACTGAATTGAGGGTGTCAAAAAAGCAATAACTTCTCGCTAAGACCAAAGATAGCAATCAATTTTTGTACCGCATCGACGGCAAGCTGATGGATTTTACGCCTTAGCAAGAAGTCTTCATTCTATACTTTTAAGATAGCCCCAGGGTATTTTGTAAACCTTGCTAAAGAAGGAAGATAAAATACAAAAAACTTCGATAATGTTTCTATAGTATGCTAAAATCCTGCCAACAAATACTCTTTTATTTCCTAACTGTTGAATGTAAAAAATTCATTTTCCATTTGCTATCTATTTTCTTAAAAGTAGCACTTTCAAGCCAGTCGAAAACCATTTCTGTCGTATCATTAATTGTCATGTCCAAATGGTTAAAATAATACATATTTCCACTTTCCTTATCAACATTAATAGTAAAGTTATCGAATTTAAATACTGCCTTATATCCAGGGAAAGAGTTCAAGAAGTTAATTAAGCTATCATTGTTCCATACTTTACCATCTTCAAAAAGCATAAAATCACTGGTTGTTACGGCTTTCATTTTATCGAAATCATGATCTTTTATACCATCATAATAATCAATTAATACTTGTTTTAACACATCAGGGTTATCAACCGGTTTGTTTTGCTGGCAACCAATCATTAAACCTATTAGAAAAAGAAGTGCAAAAGTTTTTGTTTTCATGATTTTAGAGTTTAAATGTTAATAAAAATATTTCCTGATAATTTAATATTCAATTCGTTGTCTTTTTTGTGTGTAATAAATTTTAATCAATTATTTGCTTTGCTATTGTTCACAACATCTTTCAAAAAACAATTATCAATATCTCCAATAGCATATTTAAATTTAAGTTGTTTTTATTAAAAAACCAAATAATTAATACGCAGATTATTAATCCTTCCTAAATCTTAATCATTGAAAAAGGAATCATAATGGAAAATGGCATAAATTTGACGAGCTATAGATAAAATATCTCTGTTTTCTTCTCAAAAAAATTTCCAAAGGAGATAGCTTTCTTTTCAATTAACTTTTTTATTTTTTGGGGAAGTGGTTCAAAGAGGTTCGCTTCAATACTTACAGTGTCTTTTTTTACTTTTCGTTTCCACAATCCCTTTACTTTCCCATTTAGTACAATAGTCGGCCAAAACATACCATTACTGGAAATTGTTTTTTTTTGATTTTCAACAGAAAAAATTGAACTTCTGTCTTTGTAACTAATAACAAATTCGTCGTAAGCCGGTAATAGGTACATTAATTTCTCATTGACTTTCGGAGGCGAATAAGAACCGGATATCCAATATGTCAAAGAATTAATATCCTCGGAAATTAATGTTGGCTTTATCATTTCCAAAGCCTGTTCAGCATCTCTAATTGATAACCCGGACCACCAAGCAAAATCTTGCAATGTTGCCGGACAATGACTTGTAAAATATTTCTTTGCAAGTTCTGCCATCGCCTCATCGCGAGTAATTTTTTTCTTATGAGGCACCCTTTCTGAAAAAATCGCATAAGTTTGTTTCCTGGCTTTGGTTTTACCACTACAAATAATTTTATCCAATTCTGCAAGCATCAACAAATGAGCAGCCCTGTTTTCTTTTGTGACAATTCCGGACTTTTCAAGTTCGATAACCAGTTCCTTCCTGGTCAAATGACTCCCCTGTGATAAAGCATTAACAATTACATTGTGGCTCTTTTTAATAACTGTTTCTGTTATCTCCAACTGTTTGTGTCGTGATTTAAGCATTGCTTTAATACGGGGTGCTGATAATTCCAGCATCCAATATATATCGTCGGCAGAAACGAAATGCCAGGTTGGCCTTAATAAATGCGTACGGATAATCTCTCCCTTATCAATCGAGGATTCTATTAATTGATCTGTTGAATTAGCTATTCTTACCCCAATCCCCCACTTTGCCATTTCATAATCCTGTGCCTGCATGGCCCCTAACCACTCTATTGTTTCTTTTACTGTTTTTGATTTTGTGGTTGCAATTTGTTGGCTTATCAACCTAATACTTGCAATATCTGCTAAGTTCATATTTATAAAACTTTTTTGTTAGAGTTTTTAAATGGTCTATTTGAAAACTAATTTAATCTTGAAAAGATTTAATTCTTTATTATATGAAAAGATAGAAATTTCAGCAATTAGTTATTTTCAGCAACATTACATACTGCTTTATGAAATACAGGAAAATTTACCGAATTTGCAATAAAACATAATTCATTTGCCTTTTTATGAATTTTGGGAAGGTTAGCTTGCATTAATTTATTTGCAACTGTTACTTTTGGCTTTAAAGTTACTTCTTTAAATTTTCCTCCGCCATTTTTGGTTTCAATCAATATTCCTTCGGGGTTATCTATATAATCTACAACCACAATTCCTGTATCGGCACACAAGTGTAAAAACCAGAGCATATGACAACTTGCCAGTGAGGCTACTAAAAGTTCCTCGGGGTTATATTTTGTTTTATCACCGCGAAAAACAGGATCGGAAGATGCTAAGATATCTGGTTTATTACCTGTCGAAATAATATGACTTCTATCATAAGATCGGTAATCATAAGTTCCATTGCCTTTGTTTCCAGTCCATTTAATTGTTAAGGTATAAAAATGTTCTTTGTGCATGTTCTTAATTTTAAAATTTTATTATGTGATTAATTTTATTGACAAAATAATTTTTTCTCATATTTTTTGTAACTTAAGTAAATAATATAATTAAAAATTATTTATTATGAAAAAACATTCAAGTCTATTAGCTGTTTTATTTGTTTTATCCTTATTTTTCTCACAATGTAAAAAGGACGATGATAAACCTGCTTATGTAGGTACGTGGGAACTTACTGAAACCGATACACAGGGCTCGTATAAAACGACACTAACCATCACAGAATCGAGTTTAACAATGATAATGGCAATCTTACTGAACCAAACGATCTGGTATGATTGGATGGGCATGAAGACCGATCTTTCTGTTAATGGGGAAGATGCCACGCTCACACTCACCGAAGTAGGAGCTGTAAATTATGAGAATATTGAAGATGGGATTAACTGGTACAGTCCAACAGATGAAGGATTTGATGCTCTTGCAGAAGAATTAGGCGCAAATGAATCTGACCAAATTATAACAAAGATAACAGTTAGTGGAAACCAGCTAACTGTAAAAATGGACCGTAACGGTGATGGGGACTATGAGGATGATGAAGAGACGCAAGTATTTACCAAAGTTTAACTTAAACATATAAAACTTACTTGAATTATCGATTATTCACGCTATCTCTCCTTTTATAAATATAAATATTATCCCCAAAAATCGTATCAATTTGATAATTATTTTGAATAAATACGGTTAAGTCTTCAGCAAATGTATTATCCGGAACTAATGTAATATAAGCCGGGGTTGATTGCATAATTTTCCGAAATTCACGATTTGAATCAATATTTAGAGCTTTTATATGATGAGCTGCGTACAACAAACTTCTATGAATATATTTAGTAGGGCTTGACTTATCAAGCAAATAATATAATACTTGATGGTAATTACCTGTAAATAATACATCATCGCTATTCAGCCTGGGTTTTAAATACGCTGCAATTTTTTTCGGATAATCGGGTTTGTCAAAATAATCCTTCTTTTGCATTAATGCATTAAATAACAACAAAAAGATTAAGATTGAAGTAATTGTGATAGTAAATGTTTTTCTTTTATGAACAAATGAAATCTTGTTTCCAGGACTAAAGAAATTACCGGCAAAATAACTTACCGGAACCATAAGCTGTATGAAATAATGCCCAAAAGATTTACCGGATAGGAGAATGGCAATTAAGTCAAGCATTACCCAGCTTATAATAAACCACTTGTTGTTCCATTTTCCTTTTGGCTTTATTGACTTATTAAATAAAACGAAAAAGAACAGGAATGAGATAGGCAGAAATCTCAACACAAAATCAAAAACATATTTTATTGTTTCCCACCCTGAACGTTCAACAGAATAATTCATCGGGGCAACAAACGTGATAAAATAAAACTCTTTGTAATGACCAATAAAATAATAATAAAGATTTACAAAGAAAAAAGGAAGAACAAATCCTGAACAGGCAAAAAGTACGTTAAAAATTATCTTTCTATCAAACTTTTTTAGAATAAAAACATAATAAAGAATATAAAACCCGGTAATAGCAATAAAATCAAATACTACAAAATATTTAACTATAAACCCAAAACCCATTAAAATACCTCCTAAAAAATAACTATAGATTTTATTCGACTGAAAAAAGAATAGTCCTGTAACAACAAAAAGGTTAAAGAATATTTCCGGACTAATTGAAACGCCATAAAACGTAAATATAGAAATCATTACAATATAAATTATACCTGCAGATGCTGCAACAGGCCTATCAGAACCGTTTTTACGCTGTACTTTAAAAATTAAAAAAGCGGTTAATCCAATATAACAGGCAATGAGTAACCTAAAAACAAATATTGAATTCCCAGCTAAAAACTGGATTATGGCAGGTATTAAATATGTTCCAATCGGTTTTATATCAATGTAATCGACATAAGGCAGTTTACCATGTAATATCTCTTTAGCCATACACAAATAAGTCGATTCATCATGATCGATAACACTCGGGAAAAAAGAAAAAAAACGAAAGGCGATTGCCATACAGCAAAAGCCAAGTAAATAAAAAATATTTTTATATTTTTTCATCTGTTTATTTTTTAATTATTCGCAAAAGCTCATGAGGGCTAAAGCCGTTGTCAGATGGAACCGCATGATTAAAATAACTTAGCGTAGCGATCTCACGAAGCGTTAGCGAGTAATCATTGTCGTGTGTGTTTAATAACCTTTAGCTCACGAACACAAATAAAATATATTATTATGTGAGTAATTATTTTAATCATGCTTGTTTCATTTTTAATACTATTGCTTTTCCCAGCTAAAATAACGATAAAATTACAAGATTTATGAATTGCATATAATCCTATTCATATCCATACAATCAAAATAATATTACTACATAGCGCCAGTAAAAAAACTCACTAATTTCACAATTCCTGTAAAGCCCTTTTTCTCAGACAACTTTTATTTCTATATTTGCCCAAATTGTATAACTTTAATCGTATTTAATGCCTACTGATCTTTCTATAATTATCCCTTTATATAACGAAGAGAATAATATTGAGGAATTGTTTAAAAGAGTGGAAACGTCTTTAAATAAAACAAATTATTCTTATAAGGTTATCTTGGTAAACGACGGAAGCAAAGATAAAACCTGGAAGAAGATTATTGAATTATCTGAAAATAAAAAACATTTCATTGGAATTGACCTGATGGGTAATTATGGTCAGAGTTCTGCCATGGCAGCCGGCATTGATTATAGTGAAAGTGAATACATAGTAACAATGGATGGTGACTTACAAAATGATCCGGCTGATATTCAAAAAATGGTTGAAAAACTAGTTGATGAAGATTGGGACCTTGTTGCAGGAATCAGGTCAAACAGGAAAGACAGGTTTTTATTTCGAAAGTTGCCAAGTAAAATTGCAAATCAATTTATTAGAACATTAACCG
>CAZWGG010000179.1:0-9036 GCA_964633305.1 uncultured Bacteroidales bacterium | reverse complement strand
AAAAGAAGAAGATTTAACCCTGGTAGTTTCTTCAATAAATTCTAAATCAGAAATTTATTGGATAAAACCCAATAAAGAATTTAGGTATAAAGGAGAATTGTATGATGTTGTAAAAACAAAAATTAGTAATAACAAAAAATACTATTATTGTATACGGGATATAAAAGAAAAACATTTGATAACTCAATACAATAAAGTAAACAGCCGCAAAAGGATCGCAGATAAAAGAATAAAAAGAAGGGTAAAAATACAGTTATTCCTTCAACAAATTTTTGTTTCAGCATGTTTACCTTACTCAGATTTTAATTATTATCAGAATTTTTTTCGGCTACTCAATAATTACCCGATTATACCTTCACCGCCACCTAAGCAGGGTTAATTTCCTAATTTGATCACAAGAAACTTATCCCATCTGTCTGACTATTTGTTTGTATTTTAATTAAAGCGGGTACTGACAAGTATTGAGTTTGTAATATGTAATTTATACTGGAATCCCAAACAGTTTAATGGTTCTGCTGTTTTTGTATTCCATTAAAACTGATTTCAGAACCTTTCACTAAATAGGATCAAATATGAAACAATATATATCATGCATAGCATTGTTATTGTACTTTTTCAGTTTATTAGGGCAAAATGAAGCGCCTGATACAAGTAAGATAATTAACCTGCAAGAGGTTATTGTAACAGCAAACAAATTGCCTATGATGTTAAAAAATAATCCGGGCTCTGTTTCCTTGGTTACACCTGAAATGTTATCGCTATTGCCAAAATCAATAGCTGTTGAAGAAGCGTTGCGGTTAGTTCCGGGCGTAAGAATAGACAATCAGCATGACGGAGAACGTGTTCATCTTTCAATTAGAGGTCAGGGAATTTTAACGGAACGCGGATTGCGTGGAATAGGAGTTTTAGTTGACGGAATACCTTTAAATGACCCGTCAGGATTTGCACCCGATTTATATGATGTGGACTGGGCTACTATAAGAAAAATAGAAGTTCTGAGAGGCCCGGCTGCAGGACTCTATGGTGGCAGCAGCAGTGGTGGGGTGTTAAATATTTTCACTAATGATGGAGGCACAAAACCTATCGGTGGTGAAATTAATCAGATTGTTGGTTCAAATGAATTCACAAAATCACTCATTCAACTGGGTGGTACAAAGGATATTATAGATTACAGGGTAAGTTTTTCCCGTACTGAAGGAGGAGGATACCGTGACCACCAGGCATTTTGGAGTAATAAACTGTATGAAAAGATTAACTTTCACCCTTCTGAAAAGTTAACAATAACACAAATAATTTCACATACCGATTATTTTCAACAAAACCCTGAGGGATTAAATCTCGGACAATTCGACAATCTTTTACAGGCAAATCCCGATGCTTGTCCTTTCAATGAATATCAAAAAACAAATCGTACAACCCTTGGTTTTCATGGTATATATAAGTTTAGCGAGTTACATGATATAGATGTAACATCCTATCTCCGGTCATGGAATTACAAGGAAACCAGCAACAAATGTGCTGAATACCGGACAATTACTAATCCCGGTGCAACTTTGCAATACAACCTGCACCTTACTTCCGGCAAAATTAAAAACAATATAAGCGTTGGGAGCGATTACAAATTTCAGAATATAAATATGTATAAGCTCCAAAGTGCATCAAATCCGGGAAGAATCGAAAGCATTGACCAAACTAATATCGAAACAGACAGTTTGCTGGCAAATCAAAATATTTCACAGCAGAACATAGGTTTGTTTGCTATTTATAAACTGGATGCAGGTAAATTTATTTTTATGGGAAGCGCTCGTTACGATATCATGGATAACCAATTAACAAATAAAATGTTTGGCGGTGATTCTGCTTTGACATCAAAGGATTTTTCAAAAACTTCTTTAAGGGTAGGAGCAAGCTATAATTTTATTAGTGCATTTACACTATTCATAAACTGGAGCCAGGGTTTTATTCCTCCTTCAACTGAAGAATTGGCAAGCAATCCGGTTGGTTATTCGGGATTTAATACTCATTTAGTTCCTGCAACCTCAAATTGTTTTGACATAGGGGGACGAGGTTTTATAGGCAAAAAATTCTATTATGAAATAACAGGATTTCTGATGAATACCAAAAATGATTTTTTTCGTTTCAAGCAGCACGACAGGGGAAATCAAGAAGTGTTTTATGGAAATGCCGGGAATAGTAAGCGAGTGGGGTTAGAAACATTTTTTTCATATACGCTAATTAAAAATCTGGGTTTACAGGTAGCTTATACTTTCGCAGACTATAAATACACCTCTGCAACTGTTGACCCTGTATATACCGATACTGATTATGTATTAACGACACCGCCTGATGAAGGACAATGGTTGCCTAACTCTCCGCAGCATCAATTTTTTGGAGAAATTGTATATTCAATAAACAAAAACTTTAAAGTTAGTCTAAGTACAGAATACCAGTCGAAATGGGCGATATACACTGACTCAAAAGCTTATAAAGACGAATTGGACCCGGCTATTTACCAGAACTGGCAAGATGGGTTTATTTTATTCCATACCAGAATTTCATATCAATGGTCAATATGGGGTTTAAGAGGAGAATGCAGTGTGTTTTGCCGTAATTTAACAAGCGAAAAATATATGGCATTTACCGAACCTGATCCTGATGGAAATTCTTATCAACCTGGACCCGACAGGGAAATATTTGGTAGTTTGAAAATCAGATTTTAAATTGGGAACAAAATAAATATGTCTGGTAATTTAATTGTTAGGGGAAAGTCATTTTATTAATATTTATTCACAGATAATGTATTCATCACAGATAATTTATAGATTAGTATAAAAATTATATGGAATACATTATCTATTGCGATGAATCAATTGGCCAAGGATAATACTTTTCCGATTTTTATGGCGGAGCATTGATTTGTTCAAAAGATCAAATTGATAAGGGCTTTCAATTATTATATTATCAGTTTATTAAACATGCATTTGGATTGAGATATTCTAATAACCTTAATGATACCTATTTAAGAATTTTTTTTGATAAACTACCTGATACAACTATAAAAAATGAACAATTCCTAAATTATATTTATGATTTGCAATCATTACCACAGTTTATTAAAGCAAAGATTAAAATTAGGAGACAAGATATTACTGAAATTAATTCACATGATCATGTAATTCTCCAATGTATGGACATTATTTTGGAATCTATGGCATCTCGACTTAATGATTTGCACAAGGTTAAACCTTACGGTTCAAGAATTCGAGGGAAAAGAACAATTGCAAAAGAGAAATTATATAAACATATTCTTCATCGTATTCGAGACATTCATTCAAATTTTAATATCGGAAATACAACACGAAGATATCCTCAGGAAATAATTTGGATATCTCCATATCGTCATTGGAAATTTGTACCAAAAGATTTTATAATTGATGAAACCAAATATAAATAAAAATCCCATCTTTCGCTACTATCCTCCAACGTTGCACGTTGGGCTTTGCTAAGACAGCGATTAATGCAAATTAAATATATAAACGAATTCAATTATAAAAAGTTGTCCACTATTTTAAATAGTCAACTTCTGCAAAGATACAAATAGTCTGTCATTGCTACTATGTTAATAACTTAATACACTCACGGAAGGCTCTGATCGGGCAGCACACGGTCACTTTCACACCTGCTTCTACAGTCTACAAACTATTTTTAGGGGTTAATGATTTTAGGATTGTCTGAAAAAAAAAACAAATAGTATTATGAAATCAAGCATTAAAATGGAACCCTATTAGAAAAATGGCTGAAAAAATGAACTTTACTTTTCACAAACCGAAATCTTTACTTCTTATTCTGACTTTTCTTTTTTGTTTTAATGTATATGGTCAGAAATTAATTGAAAGCCGGAAAACAAGTTACTATACTTACATTTATAAAATCACAGGTAAAGAAGCAAAGAAGATTTATAAAAGGGATACCTGGAAAGTAGACCCCTCTTTTTTTCATACGCTGGTTGATTCTTTTCCCACAGATAGTCAATACATGGGCAAACTGTCCCGGGGACATTACATAAAAACATTTGCCGATAAAAATAAACAAAACCTTTCTGTTACTACCGTCCAGGACTTTGATGTATTTATTTTAAATAATAACACTGATTTGTGCATACAGGTCTATGATTTAGAAGGAAAGATTATTAATAATGCGGAAGTAAGTGTTCAATGGAAGAAACTTCATTTCAGTGAAAAAACACAATCGTATCCCGATAAAAAATCAAACAGGAAAGGTTTGCTAAAAGTAACCTATAACGGGTTTACAGCTTACTACAACCTTTCCAGGCAGTATAACAATTCATTTATAAAAAGAGGTACCCGGAAAGTTGTTTATGGAACACCAATTAAATATGTTTGGATGCCTGTAAATTTTATTATATATATACCTGTTGATGGAGTTAAGTCAATTATTAGAGGTTGGCCTCAAGGTACGATAAACAGAACAGGGCGCCTTTTTGTTGGATTCTTTCACAAAATTGCCTGTATATTTGATGATTACCACTGTGATTATTACCCGAAAAATAAATTTCAGGAAAAACACACAGGCTATATAGTATTTAATAAACCCAAATACCAGCCTGGCGACACGGTAAAATTTAAAGCTTTCCTAGTAACGAAAAAAGGTATTCCTGTTGACAAAGAAATTCAATTACACTCCTCCAGGAATACCATATTTAGGAAAAAGCAGGAAGAATAAAGCAGTGATAAACAACTTCAATTTCAAAGATTTTTATCTTGGGTCCCATTCGGGTTTGAATTTGGACTTTGAAGCATGGAAAATACTTTCCGCCATTGATACAATTGAATATTACCGGTTTATTTATCCGGGAGATTCAATATATCGTTTTGAATACCAGGCAGTAGATTCTATTACACAATTTGCCCCTTTTATAGTTTGGGACGGAGCGATTACTCCCGTTCACGTTATTTATTTAGATAGCAAACCTGTTTACTTTAGCTGGTCTACAAATACCCGGCCCTATTCATTTAAGATTGATAATGGGTATCACCAAATAAAACTAAGGACCAGTTACAGGGAAATATTTGATAAGAAAAAAGTACCTGTTAGGGATATTCCTTTGAATGTTTTAGTATTTAGATACGATAATCACGAATTTCTAAGAGTTTATCCGGGAAATGCCACGCTAATTCATGAACTGCAGAAAGGTTATCATAAACTGATTTTTTTCTATCCAGGGGCAAAATATTATATGGAAGACTCTGTATTTATTCAACCCAACGGGTTAAATTATTATGAATTTGACCAACCAAAAACTTATAATAAAGATACGTTTAGTGTTTATGTAAGTAATTTGATTGAAAAAACTTTATTTAAACCAAACCCTTATTACCAGGAAGAGGAAAAAGAATTAAAACAAATTTATAATATGTACCAACAGCAGTTTAAATATACCGGTGTTGGCGATATTGTTGAAGGGTATGTTTATGATAAAGTATCAGGAGAGCCATTACCGGGTGTAAATGTAATTGTCAAAGGTACAACTTATGGTACTGTCACTGATATTGATGGATACTACTCAATTAAAGTTCCAAGCAGTAGTGATATTTTAAGTTTCTCCTTCATAGGATATGCTAATCAAGAGATACCCGTGAACTCTCAAAATGTAATAGATGCTAATCTAACAGCTGAAATTCTTTGTTTGCAGGAATTACGAGATTTGGTAGTTGTTGGTTATGGTGTTCAAAGAAGATATGATATTACAGGTTCGGTTGCCAAAATAACTTCAAAAAGCCTTTTAGGAGGTATCCCAGGGGTAAGCGGTAATATATCTCAAAATTTACAAGGTAAAGTTTCGGCTATAATTACAACAAAAAGCGGGGCTCCCGGGAGTAATATTCAAATCGCAATCAGAGGGGCCTCGTCTCCAGTTATATTTAATAAAACGCCACTATTCATTATTAATGGGAATGTTTTTACCGGTGATATTTCAGAATTAGACCCGGTAATAATTCAAAATATTGAAATAGTAAAAGATGAAAATGCAACAGCTATCTATGGCTCTCAAGGATCAAACGGGGTGGTTATTATAGAAACGCAACCAGGTGCTTTTAAACCTGCAAAGGCCCTGACAAATAAAGGGACTGACTATGATGAAACTTTTTTTGAGGCCGCTTCCCAATCGAGTTCAATAAGAAAAAATTTCTCTGATTATGCTTTTTGGCAACCAAGCCTCATTACCAATAAAGAAGGCAAAGCTAGTTTTGAGGTTACTTTTCCGGATGATGTGACGAGTTGGGAAACATATTTCCTTGCCATGGATGGGAAAAGGCAATCAGGACAAACAGAAAGCCTTATAAAATCATACAAACCGTTAATGGCCCAACTTGCAGTACCTAGGTTCATGGTACAAACAGACACCACTTATGCAATTGGTAAAGTCCTGAACTATTCTCCCGACTCAATTAAGGTTGAAACGAAGTTTGAAATTAATGGAAATAATTTACCGGAAAAAACCAGATATTGCACTAACTCACTTATTGATACCTTGTCTTTTGCAGCGAATAATGATTCCCTGTCTATAAAATATTTTCTTAAAAAAGAAGATAGTTACATGGATGGGGAACTTAGGAAAATTCCTGTTTTTCCGGTTGGACTTGAAGAAACAAAAGGGAATTTTTATGTACTCGATAAAGATACTACCCTTCAACTGACGTTTGATTCTGCATTGGGTAAAGTGAATTTGTTTGCCCGGGCTGATATGCTGGATGTTATAGATGATGAAATCAGTCATATCATTAAATATAAATATTTATGTAACGAACAATTAGCTTCAAAGCTAAAAGCTCTGATTGCAGAGAAAAATATAGCATACTATAAAGGAGATAAATTCAAAAATGATAATGAGATAGAAAAACTAATCCATTTGTTGAGAAAAAATCAAGAAGACAATGGTTTATGGGGATGGTGGAAAGGTTCTGAAGAAAGCGAATGGATAAGCCTGCATGTTCTTGAGGCCGTGGCACATGCCGAGCAGCTTGGCTATGAAACCAAAATTAACAAAGGGCCTATCATTGAAAATCTGGTTTGGGAACTTGAAAATAGTCGCGACCTCTGCATAAGAACCAGTATCCTTAAAATCCTAAACCTGTTAGGGGCCCAGATAGCTTACCAATCATACATTTCAGATTTAGAGAAAACTAAAAATATTTCATTAAATGAATTCCTTCACATTATTGAGTTGAAACAGCTATGCAATATTAACTATAATCTGGATACTCTTGAATCATATAAAAGAACAACCCTGTTTGGAAATATATATTATGCCGGTGACAGCCAAGAATCGAATCTTCTGATCAACGATCTACAGAATACATTAATGGTATATAGAATACTTAAAGCAGATTCGGTAAAAGACAATGAAATTTTTAGTAAACTTCGGAATTATTTCCTGGAAAACAGGAAAAACGGGTATTGGAGAAATACGTATGAATCTGCCCGGATTATTGAAACTATGTTACCTGATTTACTTAAAGATAAATCAGAATTAACTAAACCAATTCTAACCATTAAAGGAGATTTAAACAAGACTATTTCAGAGTTTCCTTTTGAAATGCAGGTACTTCCGGATCAGAACATTGAAATATCCAAATCAGGTGACTTTCCGGTTTACTTTACCTGTTATCAATGGTACTGGAATAGTTCACCGACACCTAAAAAAGAAGATTTTGAGATTTTCACAAAATTTGATTCCAAGATATACAGGAACATACACAATAAACCCGGCAAGAATAGAATTAATGTATTTCCCAACATTTAGTGCAAATAATGAGATTAAAACAATCGATTGCTTAAATGTAAATACAAAAACATTTCATAAAAATTTGTTAATTTATTGATTATAAAATATTTAAATTTCAACTGCAGTAAAACGAATTTGTTCAATAGATTCATCTTCAATGAATAAGGCTCTGAAATCTTTTATCGAATGAACCTAAATTTCTGTTTATACATTAAGTTGCTGAAAAATAACGATTTACATTTTAAATGGGAAAATATTGATATTTATTACTTTTTTCATAATTTTGAACAATCGATTGTTTATAAATGTTTATTTACTCCTATATTAAGCATTCACATTAATTTGTTAATATTTTAAGCGAATTGATGTTCGTTATAAATAATTGTAAATGAAATTATTATAACCCTGATGTTTAATATAAGATAAAAACACCTATAATTATTAATGTTTATTCTAAAACCTGTATCTTATGAAACTTAAATTTCTACTTATTTTAGTCGGGTCCGTACTAATTATCACACAGTACAATTATGGACAAAACGACAATTACTGGACAAAAACCAGCGTACCTGTAACTGCTGGTAAAATTAGCCGTGAGGCAAAAGAAAAAAAATACTATTACCATCTTGATCTAAAAGGCCTGAAAAATTTGGCACTGAAAGCACCTGAAAGAGCCCGGACCAAAGTAGCATCTGATTTGATTATAGCATTTCCAACTTCAGATGGCCAAACCCGCAAATTTTCTGTTTCAAAGGCTTCCGTACTTCCTCCGGAATTAAGCAAAAAGTATCCCGGTATCTGGTCTTTTGCCGGAAGGGGGGTTGATGACCCTACGGCAACCATCCGGTTTAGCATATCGGACTACAATGGAGTATGGGGGATCATACTGGCCTGTGAGAAGACCACCTTTATCGAACCTCTCGAAAGAGGCGACCTGGAGAACTATATGGTATATAGCGATGTCGATAGTTCTTTTACATTTGAATGTGAAACTTCTGAATTAGGGAAAAAAGTAGAATCAAAATCTATAACCCCGGATAACCATAGCCGGACTAAAGCGACGGACCCTAACTTACGAACGTACCGCGTTGCTATAATTTCAGACTATTCATACGGTGACTATTTTGCCGGTGATGGAAGCGATCAACAAAAGCGGGCTAATATTTTGGCCCAAATCAATAGTACCCTTACTCAAGTAAACGCGGTATACGAATGCGACTTGTCTGTTA
>CAZWGG010000178.1:6118-9044 GCA_964633305.1 uncultured Bacteroidales bacterium | reverse complement strand
AAGAATCGGATATTCCCAAAATTGTTAGTGGGGTATTTAATGACCATACTACCGGTGCTCCCATTACTATTATGTTTGAGAATACCAATGTACGGTCGCGAGATTATACGAAATTACGTGAAACTCCCAGACCGGGCCATGCCGATTTTGTGGCTATGAAAAAGTATGGGGAATTTGAAGATTATCGAGGTGGAGGACACTTTTCGGGCCGACTTACACTCGGACTGGTGGCAGCCGGTGTAATAGCTAAAAAATTGATAAACCCAATATCTGTTTCTGCTGCAATTCTTGAAGTAGGAGGTAGTTCCGATATCGAAAAAGCCATTAATAAAGCAATGGAAGAAGAAGATTCCATAGGTGGTATTATTGAGTGTAAATCAACAAATATGCTAATTGGCCTTGGCGAACCCTTTTTTGATTCGGTAGAAGCATTACTCAGCCATATGATTTTTTCTATACCTGCCATTAAAGGTATTGAGTTTGGATCAGGTTTTGCTGCTGCTAAAATGAAGGGTAGTGAACATAATGATAATTTGATTTCGGCAAATGGCAAAACTGAAACAAATTATGCCGGCGGCATTAACGGGGGTATATCAAATGGAAATGATTTGGTTTTCCGGGTTGCAGTAAAACCCACTTCCAGTACCCATCAAAAACAACGAACAATGAATATTAAAACAGGTGAAATGACCGATCTTGAAATTGAAGGTAGACATGATACTTGTATTGCCTTACGTGTGCCCGTTGTAGTTGAGGCCGCAACAGCTGTTGTTTTGGCTGATTTTATGCTTCAAAATCAATTGATTAAAAGGATACAAAAATTATAGTACAGTTTTAGAATTTATATATCTCGTATTTATTCTGACTGTATTCAAGAAAGAATTTTTTCATTAAGGTCGCGAAATATCTCATACATTTGTGCAAAATTTTAAAATTATGGGTATAAGGTTAAAAATATTTTTGGGCTTTAGTATTTTATCTGTTATGCTATTAATAGCCGGATTTGTTTCCATTCACGAATTGACCAGTATTAGCAATTCAGTACAAAACATGCTTGATGATAATTATAAAAGTATTGAGGCTTCCAGGATTATGCTTGAAGCATTGGAAAGGGAAGATAGTGGTATATTACTTCTTCTTATGGGAAGTTGGGACGAAGGACGGGCTATATTAACAGAGTCGGACAAATTTTTTCTTCAAGGATTTAAAATAGCGAAACACAATCTTACAATTGCTGATGAAAGTAGTTATGTTGATCAAATCCAGAAAGATTATTTACAATTTAAGACAGTATGGGAAAAGCCAATTGTTGGTACTGACAAAGAAGGTAATTTTACTTGGTACTATAACCAATCTCATCAAAAGTTTCTTGATGTAAAACATGCTGTTAAAAAATTAATGAAATTAAACCAGGAAACTATGTATGCAACTAGTACAGAACTAAAAAACCGATCTAAACGCTCTGTTATGCCGGGTATAGTATCAATAATAGCCGCAATTGTATTTACCTTATTGTTTAATTATTATGTGCATTTTTATATAACCAGGCCCATTGTAAAAATTACTAAAGCAGTGGAGGATTATTCTATGTGTAAAAAACCATTTGAAGTTGATATTGAAACAAATGATGAAATAGGGAGATTGACCAATTCTATAAAAGCACTTTTACAATAAAAAAGGTATAAATGAGACTCCATGTAATATCACGTTATATTGGATTTGTACTGCTTTTCAATTCAGTATTCTTATTAATTGCATTTTTGATTTCATTGATAGGTAATGATTCTGCAACTTATCCGCTTTTGTATAGTTTGCTCATATCACTACTATTTGGAATTTTTCCTTTTATTTTTGTTCCTCCTGCTGAGTTTATAAGCCGTAGGGAAGGATTGGTTATTGTTATTTCAAGCTGGATTATTATATGCTTGTTGGGAATGCTCCCTTATATATTATGGGGAGGTGAGTTCACATTCACAAATGCCTGGTTTGAAAGTGTTTCGGGGTTTACAACCACCGGGTCAACCATATTAAATGATGTTGAAGCGTTACCTCCCGGTTTACTATTTTGGCGATCTGCAACACATTGGCTTGGCGGTATTGGTATAGTTTTATTTGCATTAGTTATATTACCTAATATGGGCCATGCCCGATTTGTGTTGTTGAGAACCGAACTTTCAAATCTTGCAGATAGTAATTTTAAATTTCAAACGAAAAAAATATTACAAACCATACTTCTTGTTTATCTAGTACTTACCTTAAGCGAAACCATTTTTCTATCGATTTTTGGTATGAACATATTCGATGCTATTCTTCATTCTTTTGGTACTATAGCAACCGGGGGATTTTCCACGAAAAACTTGAGTATTGCCTATTATAATAGTGTGGCAATTGAAGTTATAATAATGATATTTATGATATTATCAGGAATTCATTTCGGACTATTATATGTTACATTCATTAAAAGACAGTTTGTTCTATTTAAATCTTCTGTTGTACGATATTATTTGTTATCTATTCTTACAGGAATTATTATAGTAACTCTATTTCTTTATCAAAAGGGCTTTTATACGTTTTTTGAATCTTTGCGTTATGCATCGTTCCAAGTTATATCATTGGGGACAACAACCGGTTTTGCTACTATTGATACAGCCTCATGGGCCGGATTTACCAAGCTGATTCTTTTATTTTTCACATTGCAATGTGCTTGTGCCGGTTCAACTTCAGGAGGAATTAAAGTAGATCGTATTGTTTTATTTTTCAAATCGGTAAAGACTAATATAAAGAAATCGCATCATCCGAATGCTATAATTTTAACCAGGCTTGACGGGCAACCTATTGAAGATGATATATTGAAAAATAGACTGCTTTTTATAGTTTTATATATTATCATAGTATTTTTTACAACATTAATTTTAACCTCAATGGA
>CAZWGG010000178.1:0-6108 GCA_964633305.1 uncultured Bacteroidales bacterium | reverse complement strand
TCTGCTTCGGCTGCAACCATGGGAAATGTTGGACCCGGTTTTGGAGGGGTCAGTTCACTCGGAAATTTTGCTAGTGTGCCTGAAGCCGGGAAATGGATGTTAACTATGAATATGTTGTTAGGCCGTCTTGAAATTTATGGGTTGTTATCAATTTTTATGTGGAAATCATGGAGATAATCATTCATCCCAATGATCGTTTCCTGTGCCATTTTCTTTGTTATGGAATGCCTGGTTTATTAAAATTTCCAGGTAACTGTTGTTAAAACATATCCTGGGAGTTATCCCCGATTATAAAGTCAACAAGCTTACCGGCTTATTACCACAGAATTTAAAGCTCTAGTCCTCCACGATACAACAAAAATATGATGCCGTATAAGTACCTTCAGCTTTTTGCTAGAGCTGACAACTTAGGACTAATTTAAGATAGACAAGAGGTAACTATAAATTATTTAAAATAAATATTATTGACAGTGATCAAGTAATTGTTTCATTGCTTTTATTTCCCCGAGTTTAAGTGCTTTTTTCCAATCATCGCAAGCGCCTTCCCGGTCACCAGATTGAAATCTGGCCAGGCCTTTATAGAAGTAGGTTTCACCATCATTAGGAGACAAATCAAGGGCCATGGATAAATCATTAATAGCATACTTGTTCATTCCTGTTTGCAGGTATGTTTTTCCCCTGGCCTTAAAATAAGCCGGGTTTGAATTGTCAGATGCAATGTTTTTATTAAAGCATTTTAATGCGTTGATATAGTTTTGGTTTGCAAAATTTAGTTCACCACACATTGCAATGGCTGATTGGTCTTCAGGAAAATAAATAAGGTAGGTTTCCATATCTTGTATTGCAGGTTCCAAAAGTTTCATTTCACAGTATGCTTTAGCACGTTGAATATATAATGAAAAGTCTGCCGGGTTATAATGAATAGCTTTTGAAAAATCGTCAACCGATTCTTTAAATTTACCTGCTTTAAAATACTCCATCCCACGCTCCTTAAAAAAAACCGGGTTATATTTTTCTCTGCCTATTACTTCGTTCCAATCCATTAAAGCCGCTTTATTGTTGCCCTGCATACTGTGAATTTTTGCCCTGTAAGTATATAATATTTCAGGCTTTTCAGATCCATTAAGTTTTTCGTCAATTAATGACAAGGCATCGAAGTACAGTTCTTTTTTTATCAAATAGTTTATTTCTTTTTCAAGCTTTTCTTCATTACAATACCAATCGTTTTGCCAGAGATTAAACCAATCATCCGAATATTGCAATTGATCAAAAGCATCATCACTTTTAATTTCATGTTCAGGTATCCTGTATTTTGATTTTAAGTGTTTTTTCAAATATTCAACAGACAATTTTTTATCACCTATTTTTGCGCAGCATTTGGCTATCCATAAATCAGCAATGTTGTTATCCAATTCATTCGCTTGCTGGAAGTCAGCAATGGCTTTTTCAAAATTATTGTTTTCATAGTATGCATTTCCCCTGTGTAAGTAATAGTTTGATTTACCAGGATCGAGCGCTATAGCTTTATCAAAATAAAATATAGCACTATCTTCTTCTTCCAATATACTTTTAGATACCCCCAGCAGGTAATAGTTTTTAGGACTTTGTGCGATTATACACAGTGTAATTAATGAAAACGATATGTAAAGAAATATTTTTTTCATGTTAGTACTATTCCGGTAGTGGTTCTATTTTTGCTCCTTCTTCTGTATAAACATGAATAAAACCTACTAAATTTCTTATATATACTCCTGTAATTCTGGGTTCATAGACGTCACACATATAATAATAAACGCCGGATGATACTTTGCTATTGCTGTTCATTAAATTACCTTCCCATGCAATATCAGGATTAGTAGTTTCAAAGACTAACTGGCCCCAACGGTTGAAAATTTTCATATCCACTTTTTTAATAGAATTATTTAGGTTTTTTGCATAATAAATATCATTAACACCATCGTTATTAGGCGTAAAGACATTTGGAAGTTCATACAAGAAACATTCATCAAGGCATATTTTTTCAGATGGCAAACTTTCATTCTCAAACGAATCAATTGCTGTGACAGAATAACATCCGGCCAATTGTTGGCTTTCAGGTATGAAGTGCCTGAATATAGTATCGGTTGGAGAAAATGAAGATGCTAAAGAATCCATATCGGCTTCCGGGCTAATTGAATAATAAACGGTATACCTGATTACATCGTCTGCACAATAATTATTTGGATTTGTCCAGGTTAGCAGATTCATTGTACTATCACACAAAGAAACAGCAGTTAATTGTGGAGGACAGGGAGGGGTTACATCATGCGGAGTCCCGCAACCTATATGAGAAAGATTTTCGTTAGTAAAAATCAGGCTGTCAAAAGGTCTCCATCCCTTGCTTTTTACTTTATAACAATATTCGGTGCCATTTTGCAGTAAAGTATCCTTGAAAAAATCACCAGTTGTAGTTCCTATTGAATCAAAGTTAAGTGATAAAGGGTTTTGTTTGTAAATATTATATTCTGTGTTTACCCAGGGAACTTTTTTCCTGAAATTCAGAGTTAGTTGATTATCATCCGGTTCTATCTCCAGGTAAAGGCTTGAGGCAATTTCAGTAAAGCCTTCACCAATTTCAAATCGGTTTCCTGGCGTATTGTTAATTAACTTGGTAGAATAGTAATAAGGAAATATAAAAGTATTTAACGGGCTGTCAATATATGTTGTATCAGAAAGATCGGCTGTAAGTACCGAATCAATTAATACAGGAATAGCATTTACCGATTCGGAGCGATAAATTTGAACGACATACGGCCCTGTAGCTGTTATCGTATCCGGAATCCTGGGTTGTGCCCACGATATAAAGATCTCACCATTTGTGTCATCATTTACAATAACGCTCACGTTTGTCAAAGCCGGCATTCCCGGGACCAATGATATACAAAAAGGCTCGGAAGCATAACTCTCGGCACCATCTTCAAACAAGGCAGTTACAATATAGCAATAATTTATTCCCTGTAATAATCCTTCTTCTTCGGCACCATCAATAAAAGTTGTTGTTGTTAAGCCGTTGACTTCTCCAACTTTCACATAACCGGTATAAGCAGGAACTCCATTTTCACAAGAGTCGGGATCAAAATTCCCTATATCATTTCTTCGGTAAATTGCATATCCTGTAGCTTGGTTACACGGACTCTGACCCCAGTTAACAGTTATTTGTGTGCTTGTTGATGTAGCAGTTACTCCTGAAGGAGCAGGAGCAATCACCCTAATGTAATATTTATCAATGTCAACAAGATTAATATCATCATTAATATCTTCACTTTTAAGTATTAGTTGGTAAGGTAGCCTTCTTACATGGTCGCAGGTTGTTTGCCAGTGAAAAGTTGATGTTGAATATCCAAAGCCTGATGTATCTAGTTTAAATGTTGCTGAGTCTTTACTCAGAATCAATGGCCCACCATTCATTTCCTGGTTGATCCGGTCGTTGTCAGCATCTGTTGTAGTAACCTGGAATTCGATTGTTGATCCTGCCTCAACACAAAAGTTTTTCGTTTCCGGGTTAACAGGCGCATTATTATCTGTATTGAAAACATCAATTTGCATATCCCTGGTAATTTGCCCTATTTTTATTCCTTCGCGCCATTCTTCAATAGTAATTGCTATATTAAACCTTCCTGTGTCAATGGGTGTATTCCAAACAAGGTCCCCTGTTTGTGCATCAATATACAGTGTATCGCTATAAGCAGGTAATTCATAGCCTTGAATAGGTTTTCCGTTTTGCGCTGTACAAACTGAAAACTTGTAAGAAAGACTATCTCCATCAGGGTCATATGCAGCAGGATTATGAATAAAAATGTGTCCATAAGCTGCATTATCGATAGGTGGATTTAGTAATACAGGAGAATTATTTCCCCCGATAAAAGAATTTATAACAAGAGTGGACTTGATAGAAAAAATGACATTAACGGAATTAGGAATATTTTTTACATTTACATTTCTATTCGGGTCCTGAACGAGTAATTCATAAACTCCTGGCCCCGAGTAAGTATGAGTAGCTTTGTAGATATTATGCTGGTAAAAATTCGGTAAGTCGTAGTCTGGAGCCATTGCCAAAGGAGCAACAGAAGAGGTATTATCACCCCATTCAATGGTTAATTCCGATCTGTTTGCTGCACTTAGCCTGTAAGTAAAGGTTGAAATAGTTATTTCGTAAGTTAATCCGCTTAAATGCCTAAATGATATTTCTCCTGCCCGGTTATGAGTTGCTAAAGCTGAAAGACATGGAATTATTATGAATATAGTATATAAAATATATTTTTTCATTTATACAAAATTAATACAATTGAGATTGAAAAGTACAGTATAGGCTAATTAAATATGTTAAAATTCAATTTCATGGTCTTTCCTCGTTAAGCTATACCCTTTTTCATCTCCATTTAGATTTACTATTACTAAATTTTGCTGATCGGGAAATGTGTCCATTAACAGGGAATTAGTTAATTTAATACCGTAACGGTCTTTTTTTTCTAAATCAATTTTAAAATACAGCAAGAAGTAATTATCTGAAATCTTTTTGTCAACAAATGAAATGGGCAATTTTTGACTATTGAGATAAATTTGAAATGTGGAGTTTATATATTTCAATACCAACGACAAATCTTTATGTTTGATAGTGTCGCAAATAGAAATTTCTGTTTTATACTTTCTTACAACAGCAGATTCAATATCATTGGTAAATACTTTTATTGAAAATTCTATTAGCTTTTCTGTAGTTTTTATATCCATATTTGTAATAGATACATGAACAGGATGACAGAATGCCAGAGTAGGGCAAATACTGAAAAAAATCGTAAGTATCAACATGTACATACAACAAATTGAAAAATATTATGATTGCAAACTTATCTTAAATCTTTTATATGATATATAATTTTACAAAAAAAAAACAAATCCCTTAGTTCAAAACTCATTTATCAAATATTTTTTATATTGGCCGGATTATTAATTTTGCAAATGTTAATTTTACGAAATTATGCTGTTTTGTTAAATTCTTTCAAAAATTTCATAAACTTTTTAGTACTCTGTTAAAATGAAAATCTTAGTAACGGGAAGCGCAGGATTTATCGGTTATCATTATGTAAATCAATTGTTATTGGATGGACATGAAGTAACCGGATTAGATAATATTAATGACTATTACGATGTAAACCTGAAATATGCGAGACTTGCTGAAGCCGGTATTGATAAGGGAAGTATAAAATATAATGAATTAATAAGAAGTGAAAAACATCCTGGTTATAGTTTTATTAAATTAAACTTAGAGGATGAAGATAATATTATGAAACTGTTCTCAAGGGAAAAATTTAGCAAAGTTTGTAATTTAGCTGCACAAGCCGGTGTGAGGTATAGTTTGAAAAATCCAAAAGCTTATATTAATAGCAACATAGTTGGATTTTTGAATATATTGGAAGGCTGCCGGCACTTTGGGGTCAGGCATTTAATGTATGCCAGTAGTTCCAGTGTGTATGGACTAAATGAGAAAATGCCTTTTTCTGCCATGGATAATGTGGACCACCCTGTAAGTTTATATGCTGCCAGTAAAAAAAGTAATGAACTAATGGCCCACACTTATAGTTATCTATATGATTTACCTACAACTGGACTTCGTTTTTTTACTGTATATGGCCCTTGGGGACGTCCTGATATGGCACTTTTTTTATTTACAAGCTCTATACTAAAAAACGAACCAATAGAAGTATACAACAATGGTTTGATGGAAAGGGACTTTACTTACGTTGATGATATTGTGCAAGGAATGAACAAGATTATTCAATCGGAACCCACAAAAGATGAAGCGTGGTCTGGGAAAAAGCCTGATCCCTCACGCTCAAAAGCGCCATATAGAGTTTATAATATAGGCAATAACAAACCTGTAAAACTTTTAGATTTTATTGAGGCTATAGAAAAAGCAGTAGGAAAAAAAGCAATTAAAAAGTTGATGCCTATCCAACCCGGTGATGTAGTTAAAACATGGGCCGATATTACTGATCTTAAGAAAGCTGAAGAATTCGCTCCAAAGACCTCAATAGGACTGGGTGGGGCGACGGGTATAGAAGGGGACAGACG
>CAZWGG010000177.1:4222-9046 GCA_964633305.1 uncultured Bacteroidales bacterium | reverse complement strand
TACCAGATTCGGAATTGCAGTTAACCATTATGAAAGAAACAGGCACTAATGAAATACTTCATGAAATAAAACAGGATTTGAAGAAAAACGAAAAATTTCCAGTGGAGTTTGTCGAACAAATTAACCAATCGCTATTACCTTTATATGATCAAGTATGTAAGGCAATTACAGTAGAAGACCTGATGAACCTGTCCGGATCAATTATCTCACTTGCCAATAAGTATCGTGTAAAACCGGTTAAAATTTACGGGGATAAACTCTTAAAACATACAGAAGCTTTGCAATTTGATATAATTCTAAAGATACTTCCCGAGTTCTCTGAATTGGTGAAAATCATTAACCAAAATTAACTTTATTGTTTTGTAAAATCAAATCGAGAACTTACTAATTTAACAAGGCTAAATTTTGAATCAAAATTGTAATTTAGCTCTTTTATTTATTTTCTTGACATTTGGTATTTTGTCCAGGATAATTATGATGTTAGTCGTTCTATTATGAACATTGAACAAATTAGGGAATATTGTTTGTCCAAAAGTGGGGTTACAGAAAACTTTCCTTTTGATGATGTTACATTAGTATTTAAGGTTTTGGACAAAATGTTTGCCTTGGTTAGTCTTGAACGTGATTTGAGTATTAACTTGAAATGTGAACCTGGTAAAGCCGTTGAATTAAGAGAACAATATCCTGCTGTTCGACCCGGGTACCATATGAACAAAATTCATTGGAATACAATTGTGATTGATGGTTCAATTCCTGAAAAGCTCATTTATGAATGGATTAACGATTCATATAATCTGGTGGTTGAGAAATTGCCAAAATCAAAAAAACAAAAATTTTTAAATTAGATAAGACATGAAACAAATTATGCGATTTTTTTTCCAGGGTTTACTTTATTTAGCGCCATCTGCAATAACCATATATATTGTTTATTTTATCTTTACTTTTGTTGACGGTCAGATGCGGCAATATATAGAAAAACTATTTAATATTGATATACCTGGCACAGGAATTTTAGTTTTGTTTTTGGTAATAACTTTGCTCGGATTTATTGGACAAACTTTGCTTTTTAAACCTATTAATGTTGCAATTGATAATATAATGGCCAGGGCGCCTTTTATAAAATTGATATATTCTTCAATTAAGGATCTTATGTCTGCTTTTGTGGGTAAGGAAAAAAAATTTAACAAGCCAGTATTAGTCAAAGTCAACCATATCTCAAACCTTGAAAAAATGGGTTTTATAACTCAAACAGATTTATCGGAATTGAATATTAAAGATAAGGTTGCTGTTTACTTTCCTCATTCTTATAATTTTTCAGGAGAGATGTTTATTGTTCCTATAGAACATATTACTCCACTTGATATACCTTCAACAGAAGCCATGAAATTTATTGTTTCGGGAGGTATAACGAAAGTCTAATATTTTTGTTGTAACTTATTTCAGGACAAGACATCTGTCCGTCAAAGCGAACGCGAAGAAGTATTAAAAATCTTTTTGGTCCATCATATAGTCGTAGAATCCAACAAGATCTTCCCTGTTTTCACCATCCATCCATTTCATGCCGCTTCGGGGATGTTGGTTCATAGCGCCTGTTATTAGGTATGGAATATGATACCCCCAGCTTATTTCTTTTTGCATAGGGATTAAATAGTCTTGAATAACCTTGTAAATAGGCCTTAATTTGAACTTTGGATTTTTAAGAAAAGAAAGTAAAACTTCGAGTGGACAATTACCTGCCCCACGTCCTATTCCAAGCATAGTTGCATCGAGCATATTACAGTTGTGTATAATACCCGTGATAGTATTTGAAAATGCTAATTGCATATTGTTGTGCATATGAATACCAATAGTTTTACCTGGAAGCCGTTCCATATATTTTTTTATTAAAAGCTCAATCTGCTCGCAATACATACTGCCGAAGCTATCAACAAGATATATTATTGGCACTTTAGATTTATTAACATCTTCAAGTGCTTCATTCAAATCTCTTTCCATAACAGTTGATACAGCCATGATATTGATAGTTACTTCGTAGCCTTTATCCATGCAATGTTCTGCAAGCCAAATAGCTTTATCAATTTGGTGCACATAGCATGCTACTCTTATCATGTCAAGCATGCTTTCTGCTTTTGGATTTATATCTTCAGGTTCAATTCTTCCAATATCCGCCATGGCAGATAATTTCAGTTTTGTGTCATTTTTCCCAATAATATCTTTTATATCCTTGTCATCACAAAACCTCCATTTACCGAATTCTTTTCGTGAGAATGATTTTTCATTACTCTTATATCCTATTTCCATGTAATCAACTCCAGAAGCTGCACAAGCATTGTAAACGGCTTTCACAAAATCGTCCGGGAATTGCCATTTATTCATAAGTCCGCCGTCACGAACAGTACAATCTAAAACTTTAATTTCTTTGCGATACATATAGTTCAATTTTATAATTAGCTGATAGATTTTAATTATTAGTGTTATTCGTTAAATTTAGTTCTTCCTGTATGAAGTAACTAATTAGGTTACGGTACATATCCTCAATAATGTCAGGATTTAACCCGTTTTCTTTTGCGATTTTTCTTCTTGACTGAATTACTGCTTCAAGTCTTTCTTTGGCAACAATACTATCTTTATCTTTTTCTTTATATTTAACAATTTCTTTTACATACTTAAATCGTTCCCCTAACAAGCCAATGATCTGATGATCTAACTTGTCAATTGCTTGCCTGATTTCTTGTATGCTTGTGCAATCTTCCGGGGATTTCATATTTTTTATAAATATTCATTAAAATATTATAAGCATACAAATATAAGAAAAACCTCGTACCATACAACATTAAGGTAATTTTGCAAATAATATATAATTATTTATATTTGAATTATTCGAAGCTTTCAAAGGGATATCTTTGAATTATAAATTAGTATTCATTTTGTTCAGAGATACTAATAAATATTATGGATGATGTTAAAATAAGGTAACATTAAAGCTTTAATTCAAGTACTTACTGGTCCATGTTTTTATTAGAGAAGGGTTGGTCGCAAACAAAAACCTAAAACTATGTCTAACTCTATTGGTAAAAAAAAGAATAATCCAAAAACAATATTGGTAATTGAAGATGATTACACTGCAATCGAACTTTTCAAAGAAATATTTTTAGCGTATAATTGCAACTTAAATGTAATTTATACGGAATATGGTCTTGAAGCAAAACAGATTTTTGTTTCTAATAAAATAGATTTAGTGTTATTAGATATTAAGCTACCAGATATAGATGGAATTGAAGTACTAAAATTTATTAAAGACACTTCAAATACTCCGGTTATAGTTCAAACAGCAGATGCATTGCAATCATGCATTTTTAATGCAAAAAAGGCTGGATGTGACGATTATATTACCAAACCAATAAATATTGGTAATACAATAGCATTAATAAATAAATATTTATAGCAAACAGCGTTAGAATAATTTTTTGTATTTTATCCTTTCTATACCCGTAAATAGTTAGTTAACCCCATAAACAAAAAACAAAGTAATATAAATTGCCAATTTTTTTCTAACTGATTTTGGTTTTGCAATTGCCAATTACTTCTGAAACTTAGCAGTTATTTTGTAGGTTATAAATGAATAACTTCACCATAAGCTGCTGCTGCTGATTCCATAATTGCTTCAGACATAGTGGGGTGGGGATGCACCGATTTTATTATTTCCTTTTCAGTAGTTTCAAGATTTCGGGCAACAACTATTTCTGCAATCATTTCGGTAACATTGTACCCTATCATATGGGCACCTAAAAGCTCGCCATATTTTGAGTCGAATAGCAGCTTTACAAATCCTTCTTTATGTCCTGCTGCACTTGCTTTACCTGATGCCGAGTAAGGGAATTTGCCAACTTTAATATCATACCCGGCTTCCAGTGCTTGCTTCTCAGTATAACCTACCGAAGCTATTTCCGGACTGGTGTAAGTACAACCCGGTATGTTGTTGTAATTTATTGGTAAAGGATTATGTCCTGCAATCTTTTCTACACATACAATTCCTTCAGAGGAGGCAGCATGTGCCAGGGCAGGTCCGGGAATTATATCTCCGATTGCATATATCCCCTTGATGTTTGTTTGATAAAATTCGTCAACCTGTATTTTATCATTTTTAAGTTCAATACCTAATTCTTCCAAGCCAATTCCTTCTAAGTTTGGTGTTATTCCAACAGCTGATAACACAATATCGGATTCATGTTTTTCCTCTCCTTTTTTGGATTTAATAATAACTTCACATTTATCACCTTTGCGAGTAACTGAATCGACTGTTGAACTTGTTAATACGTTCATTCCTGCTTTTTTGAATGAACGTTCTAATTGTTTTGAAATATCTTCATCTTCAAGAGGAACAATAGTTGGCATATATTCGACAAGTGTAACTTTAGTTCCTAATGAATGATAGAAATTTGCAAATTCACTTCCTATTGCTCCTGAACCGACAACTATCATCGATTCTGGTAATTTTGAGAGAGTGAGAGCTTCCCTGTATCCTATTATTTTTCGCCCATCTTGTTTTAAATTTGGTAACTCTCTTGATCTTGCTCCTGTGGCAAGGATGATATGATCGGCCGTAAATTTTTCTTTTTTTCCATCCTGGTTTGAAACTTCAACAGTCTCATTATCAATTAATTTTCCAAATCCGGCTATATGTTCTATCTTATTCTTTTTGAATAAAAATTGTATGCCCTTGCTCATACCATTAGCAACCTCTCTGCTTCTTTTTATCATAGATGAAAAGTCAGGGGTAATATCCCCCTTAATGGAGATACCATAGTCAGCCGCATGGTTTAT
>CAZWGG010000177.1:0-4212 GCA_964633305.1 uncultured Bacteroidales bacterium | reverse complement strand
GCGCTTTTTAATAACGCTTTGGTAGGAATACATCCCCAGTTTAAACAAATACCTCCTAATTCATTTTTCTCAACCACTGCAACTTTCATCCCCAGTTGCGAGGCCCTTATCGCAGCCACATATCCACCAGGGCCACTACCTATAATTATAAGATCATATTTCATAATAATAGAATTAACTTCTTTAGAATTATTTTAAATAGCAAAAATACCAGATTTTTGAAAAAAAATTAGTTTATATCAAAATAAAGATAAAACAATATTATTAACTTGTGTAAAGTTATTACTATTAATAGGAATATGTTTTATAATAGATCATGTATTTCGGTACTTGTTTCTTTTGTCTTGCTTTTTCCTTTAGCAGGGCAGGAATCTCAAACCAACAGGATAAAGGTAGGATTAGTTCTTAGTGGTGGAGCAGCAAAGGGTATTTCTCATATAGGGGTATTAAAAGTAATTGAAGAGGCGGGCATTACGTTAGATTATATTGGAGGAACAAGTATGGGAAGCATAGTGGGGGGATTATATTCATTAGGATATGATGCAAAAACATTGGAAGATTTAGCTTTAAATCAAGATTGGAAAGCATTATTGACAGATGAGGTACAACTTAGCAGTATTTCGGTTGAAGAAAAAGAAGAATCTCGAAAATATTTTCTATCCATCCCTGTTGAAAAATCACGAATTAAACTTCCCAGTGGATTAAATTCAGGACAAAATATCTCAATGTTATTATCCACGCTCATGGGTTCTTATTATGATGTAACCAATTTTAATGAATTTCCCATACCATTTTATTGTATAGCAACAGATATTGTAAATGGAACCCAGGTGGTTTTTCATAGGGGCTATCTTCCCGAAGTTATAAGGGCAAGCATGGCCATTCCAACAATTTTTACTCCAGTTGAGATTGATGGAAAACTACTTGTAGATGGTGGCCTTGTGAATAACTTTCCGGTAAAGGAAATGAAGGAGATGGGAGCAGATATTATTATAGGTGTAAATTGTGGATTCAGGTCTTATTCCAAACAGGAAATAAATTCTATAACAACTGTTCTTGAACAATCAATGTATATACTTTCAGCTGAAAAAAGTTATGTGAACAATCGTCTGTGTGATATTCTTATAGAACCTGAATTTGAAGAAGGAAATAGTATGGCCAGTTTTTCAAACACATCAGAGTTAATCAAAATTGGAGAAGATGCTGCAAGGTTACATTTTTCGGAGTTAAAAAAACTGGCCGATTCAATTAATTCAGCTTATGGTATAACAGAAAAAAAGGAACATAAATCAACCAATACGATTTTTATCAATAAAATGATTATTGAAGGTCTTGATAAAGTATCTAAAACTTCGCTTTTAGGAAAACTTAAAATTACGGGTCCTTCAAAAATCTATTTTCATGAATTGAATACATCGATTTCCAGGGCGTATGGCACCCAGTTTTTTGAATCGGTAACATATAAAATTGATCACAAAAATGACAGTAATATACTAATAATCAAGGTTAAAGAAAAACCTAATACATTATTTAGGATCGGCGGACATTATGACACTGATTTTGATGCCAGTATATTATTAAATACAACTATAAGAAATGCATTGATTAAAGGCTCAAAATTGTCTTTTGATTTGAAATTAGGCAGAAACCCGGCTTTTGAAGCCCGTTATTTACTTACTACAAGTTACTCTGGGCCTAAATTAATTATTCCGGCGTGGAAATTAGGCTGGATACCCGATTTTGAATTTCTTTTTAGTTATCGTGATTATGATATTTTCGAATATGATGAGGGACATAAAGTTGCAACTTATGATTATCAAAATACTGGGTTAGGGATTAAATTAAAAAGTAGTATTAGTAATTCAATTGAATTAGGAACAGGTTTATTACTAGAGTACTCTATTATTAAACCTACTATTTATCAACAAGCAGGCCCAGACACTGTATATAACACAAATTTAAATAGCAACGTTTATTTAAAAGTTGACAGTTATGATGAATATGTATATCCTAACCGGGGTGCTAGGTTGTATTCAAAATTTGAATTTGTGAAAGATATTAATGATCGGGCCTATCCAGACTTTTATAGAATCTCGGCCAGCTTAAATAAAGCTATTCCTATTAGTGAAAAGTTTACCATAATAAGTAATATTTATGGAGGAAGTATAATTGGTGACTCGGTACCAGCAGATTATTTATATTATACAGGAGGATTAGTGTTAAATGATTATGAAATTGGGGTATTTCCGTTTGTTGGCCTGGAATTATTTGAAAAGGCGGAAAAAAATGCTTTAATTATTGGACTTGATTTTCAATATGAATTTCTTACCAGTCACTTTTTACAGGTTAGAGGAAACGTAGGTAAAACTGCAAGTTTTGTCGAAGATTTGATTAACCCTGATGATATTTTTTTTGGTTATGGGATAACATATGGTTTCAGAAGCCTGATAGGCCCCTTAGAGCTTTCAATAATGAAGAACAACCTGCGAAGCAATATATTAACGTATGTCAATATTGGGTACCGATTTTGATGTATTATGTATTAAAATACTTACTAAGAAGATTTTTAGCTGCCGTAAAAGGGCTTAACTTTTTTGCAAGAACATTTTTTTCGTATTGTAAAAGAAGGTTTTTGATTTCTTGATGATTGTAAAAATTATCCTTTAGCTGTTGGTTTATTGTTTCATACATCCAGTAACGGGCTTGTTCACCACGGTTATGTGCAAGAGAGCCGTTTTTTTCGGTTATTGATTTATATTCCATAATTGAGTTCCATATTTCATCAATACCAGTATTGTTAGGAGCAGAACATGTAAAAACCCTGGGATTCCAACCTGACTTAGCTTGGGGGAAAAGATGTAATGCATGGGTATATTCTGCTTTGGCATGCTCGGCCTTATTTATGTTTGTACCATCAGCTTTTGTGATAGCAATAGCATCTGCCATTTCTATTATCCCTCTTTTAATACCCTGCAACTCATCGCCTGCTCCAGCAAGCATCAATAAAAGAAAAAAATCAACCATGGAATGAACGGCTATTTCTGATTGCCCGACTCCAACCGTTTCAACAAAGATAATATCAAATCCTGCGGCTTCACATAAAACAATTGTTTCTCTTGTTTTCCCTGCTACTCCTCCCAATGTTCCCGAAGAAGGGGATGGTCTTATGAAAGCCTTTGGGTTCGTTGAAAGAGTTTCCATCCGGGTTTTATCTCCTAATATACTTCCCTTCGACTTTTTGCTGCTCGGATCAATAGTCAAGACTGCCAATTTATGATTTTCTTCAGTAAGTTTATTTCCCAATGTTTCAATAAATGAACTTTTGCCTACTCCCGGAACACCCGTTATTCCAACTCTTATCGAATTCCCTGCATAAGGAAGGCATTTTTCAATTATTTGTTGCGATATGTCAAAATGTAGTGGTTGAGAGCTTTCAATGAGTGTAATGGCCTGGCTAAGAATTGTTCTGCTTCCGTTGACGATACCCGATATATATTCGTCAACCGTATATTGTTTCTTTTTCTTTTCTCTAAATCTTATTAAAGCATTTTTATTTATTGAAGAGGGTTGAGGTATACCGTTTTTAATCTTTAAGGTGCTTTTATAATCACCATTCTTTGCCATTTTCTATTCATATTATTCTTTAACAACTATACCCTCAATCCATAACATTTTTTTATACCTATCCGGATCATTTGTAATAACTGTAATAGCATTTTTCTGATTACCTGTTTTCCCTGTTGAGTTAAAGCTTACTTTAATGCTTGTTGATCCTCCCGGACGAATAACTTTCTTTTCAGGTTTTACAACTGTACATCCACAAGTAGCTCTAACTTTTCGGATTAATAAGTCGGATTGTCCAACATTCTTAATTGTAAATTCGTGTTTAACAGATTCGCCTTGTTTAATTGTCCCAAAATTATACTTTTCATCATTAAATTCTACTTTAGGGGCCTTTGCCAAATCTTCTGGGGTTAAATTTGAAAAATCTTCCTTAATTAAGGCAGATACGGATAATATGTTATTTGATTCTTTTTTATCGTTAATATAAACTTCTAATCTGTTAATTACATAATCCCAGTCATCCACTAAGCTGGTGTTATAATCAAATTTCAACATCCCTGTTTTACCGGGATTTAAAACCGGAGGTTCAACCTTTATTTTTATATATTCCGGCACATTTTTAAAACTAACAGCAATAGATTCATCAGA
>CAZWGG010000176.1:0-9116 GCA_964633305.1 uncultured Bacteroidales bacterium | reverse complement strand
CTTCAACATATCGAATAATAAAAGATAAAATAAAACCAAGTATAGGGGCCTCAAGCATGCTTAACGCCACATATTGCATGTTACTTATTTTTGATAAGAAATCTCTGATTGTGTATATTCTTATTTGTTCTAACCAATTTGGTATTTTCAGGGTTTTTGGAGGAGATTCTTTTATGGTTTCAACTGTTTGTGGGACAATGTTATTTAAATAATGTTTTTCCCATTTTTCAGGAGAAGTTTTTCTTGAATCGGTATAATTACCAAATTCATCAACTACCTTAGATTCAATAATGTTAAAAAGGAGCTCAGGATTTACGTTACCACAGGTAGGACATTCTCCCACATCACTGTTTATTTGTGCATCTAACCGTTTAAAATACATTACGGCTTCAACCGGGTTTCCATAATAGATCATGTACCCACCTGTATCGAGGATAATCATTTTATCAAACATCTTATAGATTTCAGAAGAAGGTTGATGAATGACTACAAAAATTAATTTTCCTTTGAGTGTTAATTCCCGAAGCAGGTCCATTACATTTTCTGAGTCTCTTGATGAAAGTCCGGAGGTAGGTTCATCCACAAAAAGAATTGATGGTTCACGAATCAATTCAAGTGCTATATTTAAGCGTTTTCTTTGGCCACCACTTATGGTTTTTTTCATAGGTGATCCTACCTTAAGATTTTTTCGATCGTAAAGGCTTAAGTTTTGTAGTGTTTTATTAACAAGGTCAATAATTTCCTGGTCTGGTTTATCCCTAAAACAAAGTTTCGCGTTGTAATATAAGTTTTCAAATACTGTAAGTTCTTCGATCAACAAATCGTCTTGGGGAATAAGTCCGATAACCCCTTCAAGTTTATCTCTTTCGGTATGAAGGTTAATATTATTTATTATGACTTCTCCTTTTGAAGGGGCTTCAATGCCGGCCAGCACATTTAACAATGTAGTTTTACCAGCGCCACTGGCTCCCATAATTCCAATAAGACGTCCGTGGGTTTCAGAAAAATTGACATTTCTCACACCAATGTTGCCATTTGGAAAACAAAATTCTAAATTTTTTGCTTCATAAGAAATTTGATTAGCTGTTATATCAGCCAGGAAATGTGCAGCAACATCACTATAATAGACCGGGGTACCTTTCGGTAGTTTTACGGTACTGCCATTGGCAAATAAATAGATACGGTCATTTCTAACTGCTAATCCATTCAAGAAAATATCTTGTGTCCCGGTATATTTTAAGAAATAAAGATCAACACTTGGGATACTAAGTACAAAGATATCTTTATCCAGTTGTTTGGTTTGTATCCTTTTTGCCTTTTTATAGTTTTTAGTATTGTCGTTTATAATTAATACATTCAAATCATCAAGTTCTTCTGATTCATTTTTAATTACAAACGATTCAATGCTGGTAAATTCTTCTTTTGTTACTTTAAAAACTTCGGCAACAGTATTGATAATAGCCATTCGTTGATCGGTAAATTTCCGATCAGCATTTACAATTTCAAATAAACGGACCAGAACAACAACTTTTTGTTTCTGGGTAAGTGTTTTGTTAATTTTTTTACATAATCCTAATATTCTTACCGAATCCCTGACAGATGTTAACTTTTTTTTGTTTTTATCCTCATTATTCTCCTCCTCATTATCTTCGTCCACTAATCCTGCATGAACTTCAAACAGAGTAAAATATTCTTTAACTTCTTCCTCTCTTATCTGCTGTTGAAGAAAATTTTTCACGTATTCAACCTGGGTTGATTCAACCCCTTCGTCTTGTTTGGCAATAATTGCAAACAATTGCATCAACGCTCTTAAAATTTCTTCACTCATTCGTTAACAGGTTAGATTTTACTCTACCAGTTGTTCATAGTTAACTAGCCTGAATAGGCAACCTGTTCAAATGGAACATCTACGATATCTGCATATTCTTCACCAGCTTCTTCCATATCTTCATCATCTTCAGGGTAATGCCATCTTATAAGAACATTGTTCCCTTTTTCATGCATCTCTTCCAATTTCATGAGAATATCCAATAAAAGTTTAGATGAGGCTGTATTGAAATAAGTTAGTTTAAAGTTGAATATGGTCTTTTCTTTCGGATTCTCAGCATATTCACTTAACCAATTCAAAACTGGTTCATAAAAGGCTGAAACATCTTCAGGTAATGAACGGCCAGATATTTCTAACAGGTCATTTTCGGCATCTAAAATAATTCTCGGAGTATCCTCTGTTCCTTGAATTTTAATTGTTTCCATAGTGTTTTTTGTTTAAATCTCTGTTCTTGAAATAGTTGAGGTTAATAAAAAGAAAGAAGTATCATCAGAAATGGGCAGGAAGTGATATTCAAGTTCTTTCCCTGTTTTTCGTTTGATATCAATAAAACCCAACCCGGCTCCACCTTTCTCTGAAAGTCTTCCTTCTTTCATTTGAATTTTATAAAGCTGTTTGAGTTCTTCTTTATCCATTTTATTGATATTTTCAAGCATTTCTGTAAGTTCTTCGATCCTGTCATTTTCCACGGCATTTCCTGTGGTAACACTATACTCATCTTCATTCTTGCTTACAAGAAATATTCCTCTACCTGAAAACAAAAAGTCATCAGAGGTAAAGTCATCAGCATGTTTGCTGATATTCTGCAAACATTCAACCATTACATGAAATACTTTTCGTTGCACAGATCCGGCTTCATCGTCTTTTTCCATATTTGATTCGGTTAAAGACGTAAATGCTTTGGTGATCTGATGAGTTATTTCACCTTCATATACAAGGGTGATTTCATGAGCTTTCATGGATTTGTAAAATTCGTAGACAAACTCAAGAAAGCCTTTCACATCTCTTTTATTGTCCATATTTAATAACAATTTAATATGATTTAAAAGTTTAAAATTCAATACCTATTAATAAAACATCATCAATTTGCTTATTATCACCTTTCCATTTTTTAAAATCTTCAACAAAATAAGCATATAATTTTTCCATTGTCAAATCTTTATTCTCTAAAATCAATTCTCGAACGCGTTTTGGTGAATATTTTTTTCCTTCTGGTCCTCCTAATTGGTCTGTCAATCCATCTGAAAAGAAAAATATTCTATCTCCACGTTTATAGGTTATTATATGATTTGTAAATTTATCTTCTTTTTTCTTTCTATGGGGTATACCTCCAATTGCTTTTCGATCTCCTTTAAATTCAATCAATTCATTTTCATGCAACAAATAAAGTGGACGGTGTGCGCCAGAAAATTGAACTTCTTTATCTTTAAAAACTATCTTACAAAAGGCAATATCCATTCCATCACGTGCTTCTGCATCTTCTCTTTCTTGTTTCAATGTTTTCCTTACACCGAAATGTAGCAAGTCAAGAACTTCAGAAGCAGTTAGTTTTCTGTCATGATCTACAATGCCGTTTAATGAAAAATAACCAATGAATGAAAGTAAAGCCCCTGGCACACCATGTCCGGTGCAATCAACTACAGCAATGTAAATATCATCACCTCTTTTAAAGAACCACGGAAAATCGCCACTTACTACATCACGAGGTATGTAAAAGATAAATGATTTTGGCAAATATAAACGAATCAGGTTATTATCTGGTAAAATTGAAGATTGAATTCGTTCAGCATAATTGATAGAATCTTCGATTTTTTTGTTTTTATCCTGTATTTCTAACTCAATTTGCTTGGCCTCTGTAATATCATGGCCAACAAACAGTATGGTTTCCAACTCGTTTTCATTAAATTCCGGGATAGCATCAATACTCATTATTCTTTCGTATTGCTCTCCATCCATGGCGGCAGGCAGTGTGATTTCGGTATTTTGTTTATTAGACTTTGATTTAATCGATTCAATTGAATTTTTAAAGTAATTATATAAGACCTCTGGGCAGTCAATATCGTTTAAAGTCCTGTTAATCAAATCTAAAGGATCAATATTTATATAATTTTTTACAACCGGATTAGCGTAAAAGAACTGGCCAACCGTGCTTAAGCGTATTATCATATCAAGTGAATTTTCAGAAAGAGATTGCATTTTACTTTTCAATCTTTCTTCTCTTTCTGCTCTTTTACGCTCGGTTATATCTGTTGAATTAATAATAATTCCTTTAATGGCAGTATCGTGTAGCAAGTTTCTTCCTGTAGATTCAATAAAAATTTTCTGGCCGTCTTTTTTCATATAAGTATATTGAATGGTAACAGGCTCGTTAGGTTTTTCCAATAAACTTTTAAACATATCGCGAATACTGGCTTCTCCTTTTCTTGTTAGCCTGTCCATATCTTTACCTCCCATCATTTCTTCGGGAGTATATCCAAGAATTTTCACAACCGAAGGACTTTCATAAGTCATGTTCATTTTTTCATCATAAATGGAAATAATTTCAGAAGCATTTTCAAGTAGTGAGTATAGGCGTTTTTGAGCATTTTCAACTTCCAAGATTTGTGTTTCCAATTGGTCATTTGATTTTCGCAATTCTTCCTGGGTTGCACGCATTTCTTCCGCATTTTGCCTGAGTTGTTCTTCATTTTCTTGTAACTCTACGGTCATTTGTTGTGATTCACGCAGCAATTGTTCGGTTCGTTGTGTTACTTTGAGGTTGAATATGGTACGTGCAATAATTTCTCCTAATTCTTTTAGAAAATGGATGGTAAGGTGAGGTACAGAGGGTTCAATGGATGCAAATTCTATAACACCCTGTAATTTTTCGTCAGTGATTAATGGGACAATTAGCATACTCTGTGGCCTTTGGTCACCTAAAATACCAGAAGTTATTGTCGCGTAATCATCTGGAATTTCAGTCCGGTATATGTATTCCATTTCATATGCACACTGCCCTATAAGGCCATAACCTATTTTAAATTCCTGGTTCACATATTTTTTTCTGTTATAGGCATAAGTCGCTAAGTTTTTTAATATTTTATTATCTTCGTCATATAGATAAAGCGCACCTTGAACAATATTTATATACTTAATAAGAGCTTTGAGAACTTCATTCGATAGCTCATTAATGTTATTATGTAGCCTGAGCAATCCAGACACAATATCCTTTCCTTCAGAAATCCAAGATTGTTCTGATTCTTTTTTATAATTTGCCAACAAATTGTCTCTCATAAGCAAAAGAGATTGACCAAGAATATCATTATTTGTAGAAATATCTAGATCAATCTGGTAATTTCCTTCACCTATTTGTTTGGCAAATTCTGCCATTTTATTAAGCTTTATCTCTCTCTCTTTTATTTGCTCATCAAATGAAATCTTTTCTTTTTCTCGTTGTTGGTTAATAAAATAGGCTGTTAATATGAATAATAAGGGAATCAAATCCATGATGATAAGAATCGGGTTTTCTTTGTGCATTTGTATTAAACCAGGAAGTGAGACAGTGATTTTATTTTTAATAATATCAATAGTCCAGGATATTAAAGGGAATAATGATCCTATAAGGAAACCAATTAATATAATCCTGGATTGAAAATATGATACTATTTTGTTTTCTTCCTTCATAAATTGACTTTTTTACTTACTAAGTTTCTTAAAATTTTCTCCCAATTTATTTTTAAGTTTATTAAATATATCAATATAAATATTTTTGAAAGGGCTAAATGATGCCAATTCAAGTATAGCAATTGTTTTATTTTTGTCAAGGATCGGAACGAACAACAAATGTTTAGGAATTGAACTACCCATTCCGGATACTACGTGGAAGTAGTTTTCCGGGATTTCTTCAATAAGCATTACTTCACGGTTTTCAGCTGCCTGTCCGGGTAATGTTTCACCGGGATTAAAGTCAGCTGGTTTATCTTCTTTTGTAAAGGCATATTCTCCGATAACTGAAAATGAGCTTTTCTTTTTAATATAACACAATCCTTGTACAATTTGCATTTCTTTTGCCAAATTTGAAAGAAGTTTTTTTGCAAAAGATTCATTCGATTTAATGTCTTTTCCTTCAGGTATTATGTTACGAATTATATCTTCAATATTAACGTTTTCCTTTATTTCAACCTGTTCCGATTTTTCTTTTTCCTCTATCTCAGTTAAAATTTTTGTTCTTTCTTCTTTTCTTATTTTATCAATATAGTTTTCAAATTTTGTTTTATCTGATAAGTTAAAAGCAATAAAGAATAGTAAAAAGCCTGCTATTAACAGCAGTGATATGAAAATTATTAACAAGTAAAGGTTATTTAGTTTATCAAGTTTCATTAATAAATTCCAAGTTATGGCAGATACCAGGAAGAGTGAAATGATAAAACCAATAAATATGGTTATTAAGTTACTTCTGTATTTTTTTAAATTATACATTTAATTACTATAGTTTTTGTAAAAACTGAATTATCTGATCAGTGGTATATACGTGATCAACCTCTGTAAGTTGCAAAGCAGATTGTGTCATTGTTCTTACTTCACACTCATTGGGGTCTTGAACAATGGTAACACCACCACAGTCATGAATTTTTTTTAATCCAAAAGCACCGTCCTTATTTGCTCCTGATAGCACAATACCTATTAGTTTTTGGCGGTAAGCATTGGCAGCAGTTATAAATGACAAATCAATTGATGGTCTTGAATGGTTTAAAGGCTCTTCAGTAGAAAGAGCAATTCTGTTAGCCAATTCCAGGTACATATGATAATTGGCAGGAGCAAGATAGGCATTCCCTGGCTTAAGTTGTTCTTTGTCAAAAGGTTCGCTTACAGGAATATTTGATTTTAGTGATAATGCTTCAACAAATCCTGATCTAACATGTTTAAGCCTGTGAAGGCATAGTAAAATAGGGGTAGGAATAGTTTTCGGCAACGAATTTAAGATTCTCGTTACAACTTGAAAACTTCCTGCAGATCCTCCTATAATAACAGCCTTATTATTCATATTATGAGACTTTTAATTTTTTCTTGTAAACACTTTCAGATTCATTAACTATTTCAAACACTTTTTCATTTCCAACTGTTTTAATTCTTTCCTGAATTCCCAATATTAAGTGTCCATTAGCAGACAAGCACCCATGCAAATGCCCTAGAACCTTTTCTTGGAGTGATGGATTGTAATAAATCAAGTTATTTCGGAAAAGAATTAGTTTAACATTTTGAGGTGAATCATCAAAGTTAATATTTTGTTTTATAAATTCAATATTCTTTATTAACATGGTGTCTCTGAATGCATAATATCGGTCAAGGGTATAATAGTTTGAATATTCATTTGTCCCATGAAATCTTTTGTAATTTTCGTTGGAGACTACTATTTTTTTCAAATCATATTTCCCTGTTTTCATATCTTCTATGCTCTTATCACTAATGCTTGTTGAAATTATTTCCACTTTATAATTTAAATTAATTTCATGAAGCAGAATGACCAAAGAATACAATTCTCCTCCAGACACACAGTTAGGCAGCCAGATTTTATATTTGTTTATACTTTTTTCTATTGCATCGGGTAGAAATTCTTCACGCAACCACCTCCACAAAGATGGGTCCCTAAACATTTCCGTTGATGGGACAGATAATTCAAATAAAAATATGTCAAAAAATTCAGGGTGATTTTTTAGTTTTTTTATAAGATTTTCAGCATTGCTTATATTGTTTCTAATCATTAATTTTTCAAGTCTTTGTTTAAATGAAGTTAAGGCATACTGAGAAAAATCATAATCATATGTATTTTTTACTACTTTAAATATTTCCCTTAAATCTACAATTCCTAATTCTGTCATCGCTCCAAATACTTATTATTTAAGTAAATTTTAATAATCATTTCATAGTATTTATTTCTGTTCCTAGACAAAAAATCTTAACAGGTATATCATCTTTATTTAAAACAGGCATAAAATGAAACTGAATCAAGAATTCCTTTTTCTTTCCTACTTTTATATGATCAGTAATGATTTTACTCGAACCATTTTTAATTTCTTCAATAAAATTACTGTTCATGTCTTTTGTTTTTTTACCAGATACAATTTCAGGATAAGTTTTTCCTATAACTTCTTCCTGATTTTTCCCAATGAAGAATAGAAACTTTTCATTAATATTTGTTAATTTCCCTTCAAAATCAAATTCTGCAATCATTGCAGAATTCTCTATGGCATCTACAACACCTCTCAATTTTTCTTCACGTCTTGCTGATTCTTCTTGTGTGGCTTTTAGCTCTTCCATGTTTTGTCTCATTTCTTCCTCTTGTTCTGCCATCTCTTGAGCCTGAGCTTGTGATTGATCTAATAGCTGTGATGTTTTTTCACTTATCCGAGTAGTTGTTATCATATTTGCCAGATTAATAGCAACTTGTTCTACAAAGTCGATTTCGTATTTTTTAAACTTCCTAAGTGAGGCAATTTCAATAATGCCTATTAAGTTTCCTTCCTGCAGCATGGGCACCAAAAGAATATTTTTGGGTGGAGCATCACCTAATCCAGAGGTTATTATCATATAATCATCTGGAAATTCAGTAAGATTAATTGTTTTCTTTTCAAGAGCGCAAGTCCCGATTAATCCTTCCCCAATCATTATTTTTTTTGTAATGTATTTTTTCCTGTTATATGCAAATGCTGATGAAAGGTATAGTTCAGGGTTTTCTTGTTCGGCTTCAATAAGAAATATACCTCCTTGTATACTGTCTAAGTACTTCACCAGTTCTTTTATGAAAATATCAGTAAGTTTTTCAATATTATCATGACCCGCATGAGTTATTTCAGAGAATTTAGCAAGTCCTTCATTTATGTAACGTCTTCGGGCATTTTCTTGGTCATATTTTTGTTGCTCTTCAACTGATAATTGCATACTTTTTTGTATTTCAATAAGTTCTTTTCCTAGTTCATCATCATTGCTAATAAGCTCTAAATTACTGTTAAGGGTTGAATGGTTAAGATCTTTGGCAAATTTGGTTTTTTCTTTTAAACTTAAAAGTAAAGTCTTTATTTTGTCATCTATCAAGGCTATTTCGTTATTAACTTTTAGTTGTACTTGTTGACTGGGAAGCTTGCCTGTTGCTAGTTCACTGCTTAAAGCAATGACTTTGGTTATTGGTTTTTCAAGCTGTTTAATTAAGATGTTAACATATATAAAACCGGTCGATACCAGAAGGATAAAAATAATTGATAAATAAAAAATTATGATATCTTTTTTAGTTGAATTGATGGTTTTCTGAAGT
>CAZWGG010000175.1:289-9135 GCA_964633305.1 uncultured Bacteroidales bacterium | reverse complement strand
GAATCTCCAATCTTACATTCTTTTTTTACCTCATTAATAACAGCATCTGAACATGTTGAAATTTCATTGAAAACTTGGTTATTAAATGAATTTCCATTTAAGAAGAAAATCCATTTATACTTATTTACCCGGTCGAGTTGTTTATTAAGTACAGGTGTCCTTTCCTCCCAAACAGGGGCATAAAACCAATTTGAGATATCCGGCTTTCTTTTATACAAGTTTTCTGCAGCATCTGATGAAGTTTTTACATGTATCTTATACGGATCTTCATCAATCCAAAAACGTTGACGATTAAAATAATAAGTTGGAAGCTTAATTTTTTTTCTTTTTTCATTATTATAATACAAGTTCCAGCTAATATCTGCGCCTAATAGCCAAAGTTGACCAAGTTGTTTGGCTAAATGATATTCATCCGGGTCTTCTGAAAGAGGATGCTTAACTAAATTAGCTGTATTGCTTAAATTCTTTCCATTTAACGAAGTTTTAACAAATGTTGACAGTGAATTTCCAGGACCGATCTCAATAAATATAGGGTTCTTTAACTGAAGAAGTCTTTTAATTCCTTGATAAAATTTTACAGGTTTTATTATTTGGTTTGCAAAATATGTTGGATTATTTACTTCTTCATATGATATCCAATTACCTGTTATATTCGATATATATGGAGTTTTAGGCTTTTTGAATCTAATATTTTCAATTTTTTTAACGAATTCTTCCTGGATAGGCTCCATCATCCAGGAATGAAAAGCATGTGATGTTTTAAGAATTCTGCATTGATAATCATTCCCTGTTAATAATACATTTAGCTCTGATATGGCCTTTTCTGATCCAGACACAACGCAATTTGAAGAGCTGTTTATTGCAGCCAGGTTTAGGTTATTGTTTAAATAAGAAGATATTTCCTTCTCTGAAGTAGCAACACTTAACATATTACCATAAGGCATGTTGTTCATTAATTTTGCTCTTATAGCAATGAGCTTAATAGCTTCTTCAAGAGAAACGACTTCTGAAATACAAGCTGCAACAATTTCTCCTATACTATGTCCTATCATGGCCTTAGGCTCAATCCCAAGACTTAATACAAGTTTAGCAAGTGCATACTCAAATGAAAATAGTAAGGGTTGGGTAAATTTTGTTATATTAATAGCATCATTTGAAGACGATTCGGCATTTCCCTTTTCATTATCACCTGGATACAAAACATTAACCAGATCATATCCAAACATTTTGTTTAAAATAGCAAAACATTTATCTATTTCTTCCTTAAAGACCGGTTCTGTTTTATACAGGCCATAACCCATATTTGTATATTGTGACCCCTGACCCGGAAACATAAATATAATTGAATTGGAATCAGAAGAAATAATAGATGGTTTTTTATTATTCAGATTTTTTATTGATGCCATTAAATCATTATAATCTGAACAAACAGCTATTTTTCTGTGTGAAAAAGCCTTACGTCCAATCTGTGATGTATATGCAAGGTCAGAAATATTAATGTTTGGGTTTTCATTTAAAAATTTAGCTGTACTCTCTATGTTTTTATCTAATGAAACATTTGTTTTTGCTGAAAAAAGTACCAGTTTATGTTTCTTGCCTTCAATAAAATCCTTTAACAAGGGGGCTTCTTCCAGTACGATATGAGCGTTTGTTCCCCCAATACCAAAAGAACTAACCCCGGCTCTTAACACGCTAAAATTATTTCTCCATTTTTTTAGGGAAGTATTAACATAAAACGGGCTCTCATTAAAATTTATTTTAGGATTAGGGGTACTAAAATTAAGACTTGGTGGAATTGTTTTTTCATTTAATGCCATTGCTGTTTTTATTAAACCAGCCACTCCTGCAGATGTATCTAAATGTCCAATATTAGTTTTTACAGAACCTATTCCACAATAATTTCTTTTTTTTGTATCAAAAGCTAAATTAAGCGCTTCAATTTCTGTAGGGTCACCTAATTCAGTGCCAGTTCCATGAGTTTCTACGAATGTAATGGTTTCACTACTAACTTTTGCTACACGATGTGCCATTTTAATAACACATTCTTGTCCTTCAACACTTGGTGCTGTAAACCCTACTTTATTTTTACCATCGTTGTTAATTGCAGAGCCTTTAATTATTGCATAAATGTGATCATTATCAGCCAGTGCATTTTTCAGCAATTTTAAAACCACAATACCTGCACCTTCGCCCCCAACAACTCCTTTGGCCTTTTCATCAAAAGCACGACAGTGGCCATCTGGAGAAAGGATCATACCTTCTTCATAAAAATAACCGCCTTTCGGATACGGAAATACCGATACACCACCTGCCAGGGCAACTTTACATTCACCGGTTAATATTGCCCTACATGCCTGGTGTATTGCAACCAACGATGAAGAACATGCCGATTGCAGGGTGTAACTTGGTCCTCTAAGGTTAAGATTATACGATATTCTTGTTGCTAAATAATCTTTATCGTTTAGTGTTGCGGCATTAAATATTCCAATATTTTGAGATTTCTCCGTAACATACGTAAGATATTGCCAAAGAATATTTGAACTTGCACTTGCATATACACTAATGGAATCGTTTGTTAAATCGGGATTAATTCCTGCGTCTTCCAATGCTTCCCATGAGCATTCATGAAAAATCCGGATTTGGGGATCCATTACAATTGCCTCATCAGGAGTATAACCGAAGAACTGGGCATCAAAAAGTTCTTTATCATCTAATACACCTTTTGCTTTGACGTAATTAGGACTATTAATTGTTTCCTCGTCAATCCCCATTTCTTTTAACTCATTATCAGTAAAAAACCTTATTAATTCTTTACCTTCTTTAATTTTAGTCCAAAATTCATCAATATTTTTTGCTCCTGGAAACCTTCCTGCCATACCAATAATAGCTATTTCTAAGCCACTATAATTTTCCCTGTTTTTACTCATTGTATTGTAATCTGTTATTTAGTCTTAATCCGGACAAGGAGATTTTTAGCTAATCCTCGCTTAAAAATACTTTGGTTGTTTCTGCTAATAAATCAACAGAATCATCCATTTCTTTTTCTGATATAAATTCTTTATCCGTATCAGATTTTAAGAAGTTAACAAGTGAATTTATTGTTGGATAGCGAAACAAGACAGAAATATGAATTTCTTTATCTAATGTTTTTTTAAGTTCGCTAAAAATCTTTAGCATCATAAAGGAATTACCCCCAATTTGAAAGAAATTATCATGAATACCTACTCTATCTATCTTTAGCTGATCTTTCCATAACTTGCTTATAAATACTTCTAACTCATCTGCAGGTAAAATGCTATTAAAATTATTAACAACAACGTTGTTTTCAAATGCATCTAATTTTTTTACATCAACTTTCCCCCTGGATGTCAAAGGAATTTCATCTACTTTTAGTAATACAGTCGGGATCATATACTGGGGGATATGCAACGATAAATATTCTCTGATCTCTGAAGCTGAAATTTCATTATCACTTGTGAAATAAGCATATAAAACAAACTCTCCTTCTTCCAGTTTAGGGACGACTACTACATTTTTAATATCGTCTATTTGCTTTAAATAGTATTCTATTTCACTTATTTCAATTCGATATCCCCGTATTTTAACTTGCTGATCTGATCTGCCAACAAACAAAATCTCATCGTTTGAGACAAACTTAGCTGTGTCCCCGGTTTTATATAATTTTTCTGAATCAAAAGGACTATTAACAAAACTTTTAAACGTAAGTTCGGGATTATTCAGGTATCCAAGCGCCAGACTATCCCCCCCAATGTATAATTCTCCTGCAACTCCTTTGGGTAAGGGTTGTAGATACTTATCTAAAATATATATTTGGGTATTATTAATAGGTTTGCCAATTGGAATTGAACTATATGGAGTGTCATGTGTTATATTAACTTTATAAATCATACAACCTACGGTTGCTTCTGTTGGGCCATATTCATTATAAACATTAATGGTTTTTTTAAATAAATCACCGCAATTATACGCCAAATCTTTTTCTAAATTTTCACCACCAAATATTAATGATTCAACGCTATTGTTTTTATCAGTATACTCACTAAGCATTTTAAAATGTGAAGGTGTAAGTTTTATTATTTGATCACTATCCTTTTCAATAATACTATAGAGGATTAATGATTTTTCTTTACTGTTGTAAATGTTTATTTGATTACCTGTAAATAATGGAATAAAAATTGATGTTACGGTTAAATCAAAAGATAGAGGAGAATATAAAGGGAAGTTTTGCCTGCCATTTTGCAAATAATATGATTTTGCCCAATAGATATAGTTGATTACATTTTTATGTTTGATCAAAACACCCTTAGGTACCCCTGTTGTTCCAGAAGTGTATATTATATAGACAATATCTGTTGATTTGTTTATGTTGGTCAAATTTTTAGATATTCCATCATTAAAGGAGTTCAAATCGATTTTGATAACTTCGCAACCTGATATTTTTCCATCATCAAAGGATTTGTCTACAATTAGTTTTTCCATACCTGAATCTCTAACTATATAATTAATCCGGGCATCTGGTGTGGTTTTATCGATTGGCACATAGCAACCACCGGCTTTTAGAATAGCAAGTATTGATATAATCATTTCAAAAGAAATATCCATAGCAATACCTATGATAGAATTAGCGGTAACTCCTTCTGTTTTTAATTGTTTGGCAAGGTTATTAGCATATTTATTTAACTCGCCATAAGTAATATTTTTACTATTATCCGTTAAAGCAATTTTATCAGGTACTTTTTTTGCCGTTTCTTCAAAAAAGGAATGAACGGTTTTATTTTCCGGGTATTTAACTTTTGTATTATTGAAATCTTGTACCAGTTTTTTTCTTTCCATTTCATCCATTAGCTGGATTCCGGAAATCTTTTTCTTTTGGTCATTTGAAATTTGATCAATTATTGAGAAAAAATATTTAATGAAAAAGTTAATTGTAGCCGGTTTAAACAAGTCGGTTGAGTACTCAAAAGTCATTAAAATGTTTCCATCACCATGTTCAATAGCTGTTAAAGTAAGATCAAATTTTGCCTGCCATTCATAATGCTCATAGTGATCGGTTTTATCATAAGTAGTTATATCAATTGTTCTTTCTTCATTTAGCATGCTAAACATTACATCGAATATAGGATTTCGTCCGGGTTCTCTTGCAATTGAAAAAGTATTTACAATATCTTCAAATTGATATTCCTGATTTTCATATGATTGTAAAGTTATATCTTTAATTTCTCTCAAAAACTCCAAGTAAGTTTTATGTCCCTCAGGATAGCTTCTTAATGAAATAGTATTTACAAACATTCCTGCAATATTGTCCAGTCCTTTTTGACGCCTGGCTTCAATAGGAACCCCTACAATTATATCTTCTTGGTTACTAAGTTTTGATAATAGCACCTTAAAAATAGATATAATCGTCATGAATAATGTAACTCCTTCTTTTACTGTAATTTCTTTCAAAAAATCTGACTTGTCCCTATCTAGGAAAAAACTTACATAAGCTCCGTTAAATCTTTGCAGTGGAAGCCTATAATAATCATAAGGTAAATTAAGAATAGGAAGTTCATTTGACAATAAATTTACCCAAAACTGTTCTTGTTTCTTTATTTGTGGATTTTGTTTGTTATATTTCTGCCATTCGGAATAATCTTTATATTGAAACAGAAGTGACAAGAGTTTTTGTTTTTCGTGCAACAATAAAACTTCATCTTTAATTATTCTAAGGGTAACATAATCACATATTATATGGTGAATATCGAATAAAAGAAAGTTACGTTTTTCACTTTTTATTATCCCAACATGAATTAAAGGAGCTTTACTAAGTTCAAAAGGTTTTATAAAAGTATTGATTTTCTGCTCAATATCTAAATCGGTGGTTAGAATTTCTTCTACAGAAAAATCAACTTTATCATGTATTACCTGAACAGGTTCATTTTCTATTTCCTTAAATGAAGTTCTTAAAATCTCATGTCGATTAATTATTTGTTTAACAGTATGCTCAACTTCCTCAATATCAACATTTTCATTTATTGGAATTTTTTGAAACATATTATAAGCTATACTATTAACGTTTAATTGTTGAATAAAATATAATCTCTTTTGTACTGAAGATAATTCATAATACTCTTTTTTTTCTGCCCATTTAACGGGGTCAAAAAATTGTTCATCCGAATTCTCAGATAAGAAATTTATTATTTCTTCTTTTCTACTCTTTATCTCAGTTAATATTTCACGGGTCAGAATATCATTATTCCCGGAAATTTTTAGCTGATTATCAACTAAATTAATCTTAATGTTTAATTTGCGAAGTTTTGTTAAAAAATCAATAAGGGTCATATCACAATTACTTTTTCGTTAGGTTCTGGTATATTTTGATCGTCTTTATGCCATTTTACAGTTGTTATATATTCTGATATACCTTCTACTGTTGGTATTTGAAATATTTTAGCTAAAGGAATTTTTATATTAAATGCATTATATATTTTTTCAATGAGAACTGTTGCGTTTAATGAATGTCCTCCAATTTCAAAAAAGCTTTTATTTGTGCTCATTTCTTTAACATCTTTATGTAATACTTCCGACCAGATTAACACCAACTCTTTTTCCAATTTATTCTTGGGCCCAACATATTTTTCTTCATCGGATGATTTTATAGCTTCTAAGGCTTTCCTGTCAATTTTTTGGTTAGGAGTTAATGGTACTTTTTTCAAATGGACAAATTGAGAGGGTAACATGTATTCCGGCAATTTTTTTCGTAAGTGCATCTTTAAGTCATTACTTTCTATTTTGTGTTCGGCAACGTAAAATGCCACTATATAATTCTCATGGTTGTTTTTCGTTACTATGACAACTGCTTCCTTTATCTCAGGATAATCAGCCAACTGGTATTCTATCTCTGCCAATTCTATTCTAAAACCTCTTATTTTTACCTGGTGGTCCAGTCGTCCTATGAATTCGATATTACCATCATGCAACCATCTTGCTAAATCACCTGATTTGTATATTTTTTCACCAGTAATAAAAGGATTATCAACAAATTTTTCTTTTGTTAGTTGATCATTATTGATATATCCTTTTGCCAAACCAGCTCCACCAATGCACAATTCTCCTGCAATTCCTATTGGTTGAACGTTATTGTATTTATCAAGGATATAAACTTTAGTATTCCAATGCGGTTTTCCGATCTTGCTAATTGGGTCTTTTTCCTGATGACGATATATTGTAGATGACACCGAAGCTTCGGTTACTCCATATTCCTGACATATTTCCAAGTTCGGAAGTTTTTTTATTGCATTCTCAAAAAGTCCTTTGGGAATGGATTCTCCGGCTAAATCAACTATTCTTAAACATGGCAATTTTTCGTTCTGTGCAATAGAATGTACCAAATATTGAAATAAAGACGGCACACTCAAAATATAGTTCACACATTCATATTGTACTATTTTTTTCAATAGTTCAATATTTTTTGTCTCTTCATACTTTACCATAACAATACGCGAACCTCCTATTAATGGTGTAAAAAAACTGACCATATATCCATCGAAAGAATATGAAAATAGTTGTATGATTACCATTTTTTCATTGAGCCCTAATTCATTTTTTCTGAAATAAAGAGTATTAACAGCGCTTTTGTGAGAGACTAACGCTCCTTTTGGATTACCTGTTGTCCCGGAAGTATAAACAATGTATGCACTATTATCAGATTTTACAGTCCCTGCTTGATTGATTACAGGCAGGTCATTAATTTTTTCGATATCCGACACAATGTTGATAAGCGAAATACTATTTGTATATGAATGCTTTATGTTACTTGTAGTTATAAGATATTTTAATTTGCTATTTGTAATAATATACTCTATTCTTTCGGTTGGATAATCTGGATCAATAGGCAGATAAGTAGCGCCACTTTTTAAAATGCCCATAATAGATACAGCTTGAACCACTGGGTTTGATACTAATATACCAACAATCTCCGATTCCTTTAATCCAAGATTAATTAAATAATTTGATAGCTGATTTGAACGTTCATTTAGATATTTATAACTTATTTTTTCATCATCAAAAGCCAAAGCAACATAATTTGGTGTTTTATCAACTTGTTCTTCAAAAAGTTCATGAATTGTCTTTTCGCTGGGATATTCATGCTCGGTTGAATTGAATTCAAAGAGTATTTTGTTTTTTTGTTCAGCTGAAATCATATCAATCTCCCGAATTTTTTTTTCAGGATTTAGAGTTGTTGCACTAATAATTTGTCTGAAAAAAGTTATAAAACTTTCGATGGTTTCTTTTTTGAAAAGTTTAGTAGAATAAATTAATGTGCAACTAAATTCATTGGCACTATCGTAAACTTCTAAAGCTAAATCGTATTTTGCATTAATATTTTCAGAATGTACGGGCTCTAGTTGAAATGAACCATTCTGATTGTCAGCGCCTGTATCAAGGGTTTTTACTTCAACATTTTGAAATACAAATATTATATCAAATAAAGGATTTCTACTAACATCTCTTGGTAAATTTAATTTATCAACCAGCGTTTCAAACTGATAATGCTGATTTTCAAAGGCTTTCAGTGTATTATTTTTTACTTCTCTTAGAAAATGGACAAATGATTTTGCTCCGGGTACTTTATTTCTTAATGCGAGAGTATTCACAAACATGCCAAGAGTTTTTTCAATTTCCTGATGGTCTCTTCCTGCTGTGGGAGTTCCTATTATTATGTCTTCTTCCCCACTTAACTTCGATATCAATATATTAAACCAGGATAATAACAACATATAAATGGTGATCCCTTCGTTTTTATGTTGGTTTATAAAATCGGTAATATTGTCTTTGGGCATATT
>CAZWGG010000175.1:0-279 GCA_964633305.1 uncultured Bacteroidales bacterium | reverse complement strand
AAAAAGAACCTGATCACCTTCAAAACTAACAACTTCAGGTCTGGGCATGTCAGTGGGTAGATTCAGAACAGGAATATCATTCTTAAATTGCTTGAGCCAGTATTTTTCCTGTTCATTCAGTATTTCTTGCTGTGCCCTGCTATTTTGCCATTCTGAGAAGTCTTTAAAGTGGAAATATAATGGCTTTAACTCATTATCATTTTTGTAGTACCAAATAATTTCATTCCATAATACCCTAATTCCAACTCCATCTAATATACTATGATGATAATCTATGAT
>CAZWGG010000174.1:6638-9156 GCA_964633305.1 uncultured Bacteroidales bacterium | reverse complement strand
CTTATTACGTATATATTCTAAAATGTTCAGATGGAACATACTATACAGGAGTAACCAATAATATTGACCGAAGGTTAGCAGAACATATGGAAGGATATAATCCAAATACTTATACATATAAAAGAAGACCATTACAATTAGTCTTTTGTGAAAATTTTAATAATGTAAATGAAGCCATTGGTTTTGAGAAACAGATAAAACGATGGTCCAGAAAAAAGAAAGAAGCTTTAATAGAGAGGAACTGGGACAAGCTTAAATTGTTGGCCGAATGTAAAAATAGTACATCACATAGAAATTATATGAAAAAGTAGACTTTGGCTTTGCAGTATAAAAGGAGAATAAAGCCTAATCTTGTATAAAACAAATTGTAAAAACTTAAAAAATAACTCGGATGTCAGTTCGAGCGAAGTCGAGAACATGAAACAAGTAATATCAACAGAGAAGATTCCAATAAAGTTATGGTTAGATGATATTGAGGAAGGGGCTTTAGAACAGGCAAAAAACATGGCTAATTTACCTTTCTCCATTCATCATATTGCTATCATGCCTGATAGTCATCAGGGATATGGTATGCCAATAGGTGGAGTACTTGCAACTAAAGGAGTAATAGTGCCGAATGCTGTTGGAGTAGATATAGGTTGTGGAATGTGTGCATTAAAGACATCATTACATGAAACTGATACCAAAATTTTAAAGAAAATAATGGGTAAAATTAGAAAACTGGTGCCAGTTGGTTTTAATCATCATAAAGAAAGGCAAGATGAAAATCTGATGCCTTCAAACGAAAATATTGTAGAAGGAGGAATTGTTGAAAGACAATATACAGCAGCGTTAAAACAGATTGGAACTCTTGGTGGTGGAAATCATTTTATAGAAATCCAGAAAGGATCAGATGGAAATATTTGGATAATGATCCATTCAGGGAGCAGAAATATTGGTTTAAAGGTGGCAGAACATTACAATAGAGTTGCTAAAAAATTGAACGAAAGGTGGTATTCTGAAGTTCCGTCTTCATGGCAATTGGCTTTTTTGCCAATTGAAACTCAAGAAGCAAAAGACTATATGACTGAAATGCAGTACTGTGTAGATTTTGCCTTTGCGAATAGAAAATTGATGATGGAAAACATAAAATTGGCATTTATAAATGAACTTAAAGATAAATTCTCTGAGCTGGAATTTGTTAATATTGCACATAACTATGCCAGATGGGAAAATCACTTCAACAACAATGTTATAGTACATCGCAAAGGTGCTACAAGTGCTCAAGAAGGAGAAACTGGAATTATACCCGGATCTCAAGGAACAAAAAGTTATATTGTAAAAGGGAAAGGTAATAGTGAAAGTTTCAATAGTTGTTCTCATGGAGCCGGAAGAGCTTTAAGTAGAAAAAAAGCACAAAATACGCTAAGTCTGGAAGAAGAGATAGCAAGATTGGATGAACAAAATATTATACATGCTATCCGAAACAAAAAAGACTTGGATGAGGCTCCAGGAGCATATAAAGACATAGATATTGTTATGGAAGACCAGAAAGATCTGATTGATAATGAAGTCGAATTAACGCCAATGGCGGTTATAAAAGGGTGAAATGGAGGAACAAATACCTCCATTTATTGCTTCTCTCTTTCCGAGCCTTTTCTGCTACCTCATGTTTTCCGTAAACTTCTATACCAGTTGTATCACCTAATCCTATAATTGATTGAAAATAACACGTATTACAACAGCATCTTTTATGTGTTTTCTCCTGAGTGCCATTAACAAAATGATACATTTGCTGTCCCAAATTCGCCATCCCGGATGGTGCAATAACAAGGCTTAGAAGTTGCAGAACCTCCAATGAAGCCAGATTTGCACTAAAAACAAAGACGTTTTCATGTGCATCAAGAATCTGTGAATCTGATAATCCTGTCATATAGCTAGGGTCATCAAGAAAACCGGATTTTTCAAGATTTGCATTTTCGGTTTTGTACTGACCTAAACATTCCAAACAAGGTCTATTATATCCAGCTGTTTGAACTTTCCAATCAGCTCCAATTATTTTGGTATTCTTCTTGTTGGTTCGAACAAGTATCCCTCCATCAATAACAGGAATTAAGTGTGCATAAGCAATATAATTCAGAATTTGTCTTGGCCAGGGTCTATCAACGCAACTAAAAAGAACATCACAATCTAATGCAGCAAGGTAACCTTCTTTCTCACAAATGCTATATTCAGAAACTTTAACGGAAACATTGGGTGAAGTAGCACTACGTAATATAGCTTTCTTTATTACTTCAACTTTTGCTTTTCCAACATCTTCAGAAAATACATTTGTTAATCTATCAAGGTTTTCCTCCTCAACGCTATCGAAATCGATGAGTGTAAAGAAAGAAATACCGGTTCTTGCAAGATTTTCCGCTACAATTGCTCCAACACTGCCTAAACCCACAATCCCAATTTTCAATCTTGAAATGTCCTCTTGGGTCTTCTTTCCCCAAGCTGAAATAGTTCGCAATTGTTTCATGGAATCAAAATTTGG
>CAZWGG010000174.1:0-6628 GCA_964633305.1 uncultured Bacteroidales bacterium | reverse complement strand
ATAATCTTTAGCTGTTTGCTTATTACACGCACGCTTTCACACCAGTTCAAATTATAGGAACGTTTTTGGATTTTATCTTTTGTCCAGAACCTTGCACTCCATGAACCATCTTCGGCAACAGTCATACCAATAAGTGGAAGTTGAGTCATCCCAAAAACTGATTGAGATAATCGTTTTTCAGCGACAACATCATCTTCACTCATATCTTGCCAACCTGGGAAAGGATGGGAGTGTATAAAAACAACTCCCTCTGATCTTTCCCTAGCTATTCTTAGGACTCGTTCAACATATCCAGGTAAAAAGCTAACATTACCATGTACTCTCCTCTCTTCCTTCTTAGGCAGAATTACATTTGCAACAATACCGGAAAGCCGTTTTTTACCTGTACTGGTTTTATAAGTTGCAAAACATAAATCTTCCTGACCATCAGGACGAATTAAATGTTGAATAAGCATCTCGATTAATTCTCCAGGTATAATTACGCTATAGTTTTTCATCATAGTCGACTTAATAAGTTTTTAATATGCGCTAAATATACCTTAGCACTCCTTTGAGTTCTATTCCAAGCTGGAAAGGGTCGACTCCAGTATCTCCATCCTGCCCCCAAGGGGCTAGCATGGATGTTGTTTGGAGGTTCAATCCATCCTGTGGCATTGGCAGAGTTAAAATGAGGTCCAGGAGGACAGTTCATCGGAAAATCATTTGGAACTTGAAGAGCAAGCTTTACTGACTTTCCGGCATTCTTACCAATAGGTACAACAAATGGAAATTCAATCATTCCATTATTAAGCTCTTGGGTATGAAACCCAAGAGCTTTTAACTGATTAATAAAATCAATTCGTGCCATAACCTTATAAATAACTTACAGGAGTTTCACCTCGGAATATTGACACGAATTTGGAACCAGGGCACTTCATCTTTATCTGTGCATCAGGGGTATCCTTATGGTTTATTTCCTGACCATCCTTATCGATTTCTACCAAATAATAGTCTTCGACAGGTTTAATACCTCCTAGCTCAAGAATTTGATTAGCAGATAAACTAGGTTCGTCCGTAGTCTCCGGTTCTTCATCCAAGAAATAATGAAATACTTCTGGTGATTTAACCGTAAACTTTTCAATACCAGGATTCGATAAATCGACTTCTTCGTTCAAGCTAATCTTCTCGAAATCGCAACCTTTTAATTTCTGATAAAGTGAATGACATTCAGGTGGTGTTTTACCAGCTTTAATAAGAATGTCCTTCCCTGTGACGTTTGGCTTATTAAAAACCAAAACGTCATTGTCTACTTTGGCCTTAAAGGCCTCATGGTTTGAGGAATTCTCCTCTTTTTCATTTGTATGCATGACTTTAATTTTTTATGCATTATCTCCTATTTAACTTGAGAACTGTTCGGAGATTCAATTCCTGCAAGTGCAAAATGAAGTTTGCATAGTTCAAAAAAAACGCATACATTTACTTCAAAATACTAAGGGGAGGAACTGAGGTGATAAGTCTCAGTTAAGTCACCAAACTTATTCCCTTAATGGCCCAATTAACGTACACTACTTGTTAATTGGGTTGTTTTTTATCAGCAGTCATTTTAAAGTTTAACATCAAAATATTTTTTACATACAAATATAGTAAAAAATCTAATTACATCAAGCATATATCTTAATATAGTTATCATTTATTTAGAAAAATGCTTGATAAATTTAGAATGAATGATTATATTTGTTCTATAAAACAATAAGCAATGGAATCTTTAGGTAGTACTCTTAAAAAAACCAGAGAATCAATTTCTTTGACACTCAGGCAGGTAGAAGATGCAACTGGGATTTCAAATGCATACCTCAGCCAGTTAGAGAACGACAAAATCAAGAAACCCTCAGCAAATGTTCTTTATAAACTAGCAAGTATTTATAAAATTGAGTTAAATGTTTTGCTAAGCGCTGCCGGTATCATTCAAAAATCCAAGGGAAACGAAAATTCAGGCCACAACGAATGGATTAATCGCATAGCTTTTTATGCCGAGAACTTAAGTGATGAGGAAAAAAAAGAGATTTTAAACTTTATAAAATTCAAAGTAAATAACAAGAATGATTGAATTAGCTTCAAAGGCAGATATTGAACAAATTTCTTTGGACCTTCTTAAGCAAAGCAAGGCTATAGATGTTTTTCCTACACCTGTTGATGATATAATCCAATATTCTAACCTGAATGTAAGCAATGAAATTAATTTATCTAAGGTAGATGATGGTTTCTTTACTAAAACTTCAGCTACCATATCAAAGCTGATGCAAAAAGTAAGAGGGTACTTAGATAGGAGAGAAAAAATTATCTACCTTGATTTATCTCAATCCCCAGGCAGAAAAAATTTTATTAAGTTGCATGAAACGGGGCATGAATATTTGCCCTGGCAGAAACAAATTCTTGAGTTTTTGGATGATGATGAGACGCTTGATCCATTAACTAATGAGGAATTTGAAGCGGAGGCGAATTATTTTGCCTCTATAACTCTATTTCAGCATGATAGATTTAAAAACCAAATCTCAAGCTTACCCCTAAGTATTGAAAGTGTTAAACATCTCTCTAAAACATTTGGAGCATCAATGCATGCAACTTTTAGAACATATGTGGAACGTTCAAAGAAGAGATGTGCATTACTTGTCTTACAGAATGTATCCCCTAAAGGATGTCAAGCTTTATGTGAAGTTAGAAATTACTTTCAATCAACTAGTTTTTCAAAAAAATTCGGGGATCTTACTTGGGAAAGTCCATTAGGATATAAATGGCCATTTGTTCAAGATTATTATTTTAGGAAACGTTTCAAAAAAAATGGAGAAATAAGCCTACTAACCACTGATGGAAATGTTGATTTTACCTATCACTTCTTTAATAATACTTACAACGCTTTTGTATTTCTATTTCCAAAAGGAGAAAAAATCAGATCACACACAAAATTCATTATTACTGGAGAATAGAAAGATCAGGTTGATATTGAAGTCGAATTGACTTCATTAGCTGTTATTAATCCTCCGACAATGAAAGTACTGATTACAAGGAATACATTACTCTTGTTGTTTACACTATCGTAGTAATGATCGTATCGATTGATACAAAATATTAACCGTTCAAATTCCATAAGTCTATCCTTTAATATTTCTTGTATCATTACCTTAACTGTCCTTTTCTCGAATCAATCCATTTGATCGATGAATTATCAACTCTGAATGCTGATTTTTTGAAATTCCACAAGCTATTTCAACAGCCTCTTTTTGGGTATCAACCACTCTGGTAGCTTTAGTATTGCCTTCGCCCTTGACGTCCCGGCCGTTCTTATGGGGAACGATATGTTGATTTTTTGACATATATTTCATAATTTTAATAATTGTTATATTTTCGTAACAAATTAGCGGGTATGACAAAGCGAGTAGACCTTGCTGATTTCCTTGAAATCCATGTCCGCGGGCAAAAAGTGGATGCTGCAGTCCCCTCAGACTAGTAAGCATCTGCTTTTTGAGTTTTATACTCTTTTATTGTTAATCTTTCTCTTTTACATTGGCCCTCTTTTTTACAAAATTACTTTTTGTGATATCCGTACTTATCCAATTTGACAAGCAGTTTTCAAATACTCTTCAACATTGATTGTCAAATATTTACCAGTAATTTCTTTTTTTACAACCTTTATGTTGTTCAAATTTGTTAATTCCAAGATGTGCTCTAGTATAGGGAAAATGAATTCCGACTTCATCCCTTTCTTTTTGCTCTAATATTTCTTCGGCATATCTTATCGCTGTATTTTGTTTGCCAGATTCAATTAAATCCTTCACCCATTGTTGATTTTCAAGAAAAGATTTACTTTTTGAATAATTGGAGATAAATTTTTTTAGTTCGGTAATTACTTCGTTTGCATTTGCGAACTCTTTAGTTGTTTTTTTATAGTGGAGTAAAAACCAAAACTCAAAACTGGGCATTGTCTCACAAATTATAATTTCAGGAATATTTAAGTACTTTCTCTTAACAGACTCAAATTTTTCCTGTTTATTTTGGCCAATAATTATATCATAGTCAGTAAAATAAATTATTAAATCACAACCACCTGATCTTAATTCATCAATTTTCCCTTCCACGTTTTCAATAGTAGTGTCACTGAAAAGAGATGGGTAAACTGAGTACTTATACCTGTGTATTGATTTCAGATGCTTTAAATAATACTGTTCTGTTTGACCATCTCCCAAAACAGCATATCTTGTTTTTAATCTTCTATGTTGTTCTTTTCTCGGCATACTTTAATCAAATTCTGGTATAGCTCCAAATTTTCCTATTTTGTACGCATTGTAAAATGATAATTCCTTGCGGAAGTTGAAATCTGCCATGGAATACAATGAGGTTGAACCATTTTTTTCCTTTTCAGTAAACCAAATAGCGTCTTTCCTCAGAATATCCTTTTCATTAAGTATTGAAAGATTATGCGTTGTAAATAATAATTGTGCTTGCTTGGATTTCATTAAAAATTCTTTGATAAAATGAATTATTAATAAAATGTGCAGTGCTGAACCGATCTCATCAATAGGTAAAAAGGCGTCGGTATTAATAGCATGAAAAAATGGAACAGATAAACCATAATATCTCATCGTCCCTTTGGATTGCCTATTCTCAGGTAAGATGTGAAATTCAACTTTATCGTTCTTTATTATCCTATGTTTGAATAATGTTTCATCATAATGAATGACTTTCTCCTTACGTATTTTAGATTTCTCTTCTTCTGTAAAAGGATAAGAATCCAACGTTTTTAGCGCCGTTTCCGGGACTTCCTGTACACGGTCTTCAAAAAGAATATCAGTAATATTAAAGTCGGCTTCTTTCAGAAAATTTAATGCCTGTTCTTTCGCTGTTGTATTGCTTTTTATCTCATTATCAGAAAATGTCGTCAATGAGTGATAAGGATTGATTGAATTCAAGTATTGCAGCTTAAACCATTCATTCACCAAATCCAACTCTGGAATAGATATATTCACCTGATTATATGCAGCAAAAACTGATGTGTTTTTCAATGTTTTGAGCTGAATAGCTTCCTGAGCTTGGGCTGATATCTTAATTTTATTTCCAAATTCGATAACTGAAATTTTATTTTCTTTATTGTAGTATCGATTAAAGATAACGGCGGGTTGAGTACCCGGATAAAAAAACAGGTTTTCTTCAAATACCGTATTTTCATCTATGGTAAGCTCATATTTGTGCTTTCTACCCTTTATATAAAAAAGTAGTTCAAATTTACCAGGTTCATCCTTAGTTTTATCGAACATAAATGGCACAAATGGTGTATCAATGTCTCTTTCCTCCGGTATTTCGTGAACAAAATCATTAAGAAATTCAAAAGCTTTGATCAAGTTACTTTTTCCAGAAGCATTGGCACCATATATCATGGCCATTTTTAATATACGTGTACCATCTGATTGTTCTGCAATATAATAGTCTTCAAGGGTTTTATCAGAGGTAGCTTCAAAACTGAATGTCACTTCGTCTTTAAAAGACAAGAAATTCCTTATTTTAAGCTCTAGTATCATTCTATTTATATTAATTGTAAATTATATGCAAATATAATAAATAGAAACGATAAAAGCAACTGTATTTTATGATTTTGCAAAATAAATGCACTTTTCAAGAACAGATAGTGATTTTTAGGGATTATAAAATCTATGCATTAAACCCACAATTTTTACTTCTATGTAAATCATCGGTTTCCACACACATAACAGTGCAACCTTCTTTACATGGTTTTTTAATTCGTTCAGAACTTATTTTTTGGCAAAAAGAAAATAAATAAAAAATAAAATCCAAAAATAAAAATTGTAATACAGTGTATTACTTAGCATTACTTTTTATATATTCAGCTTTCCAAAAAGTTTATTATAGCTGCAAAGCTATTCTTAATAAGGATTTAAAAGTAATTGGCAAAAAAAGAAACTAAAAATAGAATTTTATAACACATTGTTATAAAGCCCTTTAAAAAATGAGCTTCTTTTTTTAAGAAAAAATTAAATGACCTTAAAACAAATAATAAAAAATTATACCTGGCTCAATATTAAACCAAAACTATTGGAGCTATATCCCGATGAGGAAGAACATGGTAATCTGTCTCTTTACGAGGAAGTATTAGAAAAATTACGTTTTATGACTCCTGTTTCTTCCAATATAATGTTAAACATTACCTAGCAACACGATGATTTTAATAACGAAACTTATGTTGATGTAAGTGGAAAAGACTTAAATCCGGATACCTCTTTGCCTATTGTTACTGATGCCTGTGCAATTGAGTTTAGTCCTTGGAATAAATGGCTTGGTATGGAAATTACTGAAAATACATTGAAAGATTTTACAGAATTGGAAATCCTTTGCCATAGTTTGTACGAGATGACTTTTATTGATTTTGAAGAGGAGTCCATTCAAGATGAAATCAAGCGAATTCATGATATTAAAGACGAGTATGAAAATATGAGTGAAGAAGAAAAAAGAAAAAGCACTCGGTCAGCAGAGGATTTTTTGAAAGAATTTGATGATGAAGTTGAAGAACCTGATGAGAATTAACAATTCCATTTATTTTAAATTTTCACGATTACGTGAACAGATAAAATTAATGAACTTT
>CAZWGG010000173.1:0-9283 GCA_964633305.1 uncultured Bacteroidales bacterium | reverse complement strand
ACTTTTAATTACCACACGCTAAGTCAGTTAATTTACAGTCAACTACATTTACATCTCTTCGCAAAGGTGTGAATGATGTAACAAATAAACATAACTGTGTAACACATTCTTGGATTTATAGCCTAACCTTTGTAATGTGCAAAATTCCCCACAACTGTATTGCCAGTTGCAACAACAAATACACAAAACCATGAACAAAACTGAACTAAAAGGAAACTGGAAAGAACAGAAAGGTAAACTTAAACAGGCATTTGCCTCCCTTACTGATGATGACCTAATGTTTGCAGAAGGTAAACAAGAAGAAATGCTTGGAAAACTTCAAGTGAAATTAGGCAAAACTAAAGAAGAATTGCACAAGATTATTAATGGCGATTAATAAAACTCTTTGGTCAAACAGCTTAGTAGAATTAATGAAAAATACAAAATCATGAAAAGAACAGAAGGCAAAGTTGTAATAGTAACAGGTGGCGCATTAGGAATCGGACGTGAAACCTGCCTCTTATTAGCAAAAGAAGGCGCAAAAGTAGCCGTTACGGATATTCTTGATGATAAAGGACAAGAACTGATTAAAGAAATAACGAAAACTGGAGGCATTGCGAAATTCTGGCATCTTGATGTTTCAGACGAAAAAGAAGTTGAAAAAGTATATAATGATGTCGCCAAAGAATTTGGAAGACTCGATACAACCGTAAATAATGCGGGAGTTGCTGGAGCCGACAAACCAACACACGAGTTAACCGAGAAAGAATGGGATGCAGTTATGAATGTGAACGTGAAAGGAGTCTTTTTCTGTACAAAACATGCCATTCCACATTTGAAAAAAACAGGTGGTGGAAGCATAATAAATCTTTCTTCAATATATGGCTTAGTTGGCGCCGGAGATATTCCAACCTATCATGCGTCAAAAGGTGCAGTAAGATTGATGTCTAAAAATGATGCATTAATCTATGCAAAAGATAATATTAGGGTGAATTCTGTTCATCCGGGATTCATCTGGACTCCACTGGTAGAAGAAATGGGCAAAAATGATAGTGGTTTTAGAAAACATCTTGACAGCCTACATCCTATCGGACACGTTGGTGAAGCTATCGACATTGCCTATGGAATACTATATCTGGTATCAGAAGAATCAAAGTTTGTTACCGGAAGTGAGTTGGTTATTGACGGAGGTTACACCTGTAAATAATATACAGCAGTATTTAAAATACGCAATACTTGGCTTTTTCACGAAACATAAATTTTATTATAAACTAAACAAAAAAATAATGAAAAACTCGATTTTATACATAACAAGCATCTTTTTGCTGACTGTAACAATACTTATAAGTTGTCAATCATCAGATAAAAAAGTTAAAAACGCAGAAGAGAAGGTTCAGGAAGCAAAGAAGAACTTGGCAGATTCTAAAATGGACTTGTACGAAGTACGATTAGATACGATTAGTAACTATGAGCAATTCAAAATAGAAGCTGAAAAATTAATTGTTGCTCAGGAAAAAAACTTAGCCGACTTGAAGGCTAAAATTACCAAAGAAAAAAAAGGTGTTAAACAAGATTATGAAAAAACGCTGGTAGCGGTGGAGAATAAAAACAACGAACTAAAAAAGAAACTAACCGAATTTAAAGATGATGGAAAAGACAATTGGATTTCTTTTAAAAGTGAATTTAACCACGACATGGATGAATTGGGTAAAGCTTTTAAAGATTTGACCATAAATAACAAGCAGTAATCTTTGGATGTCTTATTAACAAAATAATAATAAAATTTAATACATAAATCATGAAAAAAAATCATTTAATCCTAGCATTTATTTGTTTAATAGGCACATACGCTTTTGGACAAGATAATTATAACGAGAGACAATCTGATAACGACTTTCGTGAAACTGTACGGTTTGGCGTAAAAATTGGAACTAATTATTCCAATGTTTATGATTCTGAGGGTGAGGAGTTTGATGCAAATGCAAAATTTGGTTTAGCAACCGGAGTCTTTCTTTCTGTACCAATAGGAAAGTATCTGGGTATTCAACCCGAAATATTATTTTCGCAAAAAGGTTTTAAAGCTGAAGGAAATCTCTTTACTACCACCTACGTATTAACTCGTACCTCCAATTATATTGATATTCCTTTATTGGTTTCCATTAAACCGATTGAGAACATCTCAATATTAGCTGGCCCTCAATATTCTTATTTGATAAGTCAAACGAATAAATTCGAGAATGCTCAAACAAGTATAGAACAAGAAGAAGCATTTGATAATGAAAATCTTCGAAAGAACACATTCTGCTTTACAGGAGGCTTTGATATTAATGTGAATCCACTTGTTATTGGCGGACGTGTAGGTTGGGATTTATATAAAAACAATGGTGATGGCACAACAACCACTCCCAGATATAAAAATGTTTGGTATCAGGTAACATTGGGATTCCAATTTTAACACTACCTCCAGTTTTAAACAGGAATAAAATAAATCGGAGTTTACATATACTCCGATTTATCTTAAAAACATATTCACTTTAATATTAAAATCATGGGAAATCTACTTTATATCATTGCGGTTGTCCTGCTTATTGCATGGGCGGTTGGTTTTATTGGATACAGTGCCGGAGGAATTATACACGTGCTTCTTGTTATTGCAATCATCGCTGTATTGGTCCGGATTATTCAAGGAAGAAAAATCTAGGAATTGATTTGCCAATATTATCTCCTTTTGATAGCTATATTTCAACCCCCATCATTAAAGAAGCCATGTTAAAATTGATGAGCGGGTCTTTAAATAAATGAAAATATCTGGAAGTTCTGAATACCATTCCTGTCTGATTCTGAACTTAATTCTCTTAATACATTGTATACCAGCTTTTTATGATATTAAAAATCCGAAATATGTATAGTAGTCGCTGCATAGAGGCGGTCAGGAGCGAATTGCATAAAATCGGCTTTTATAACAGTCAGATAGAATTAGGCCAGAATTGCAAAAGAGAAAAAAGAAGTTAAAAAAGATTACGAAAAGAAATTGGCTGAATTAGAAAATAAAAACAGTGATTTAAAAAAGAAACTATCCGACTTTAAAGATGATGATAAAGACAAATGGATTTCATTTAAAGAAGAGTTTAACCATGATATGGATGAATTAGGCTTAGCTTTTAAAAATCTGACAGTTGAAAATGTCAATTAAGTATTATACAATTTAAACTTCAAAATCATGGGAAATTTACTTTACACTGTAGCTGCAGTTTTTTTGATTGCCTGGATAATAGGCTTCATCGGATACAATGCCACTGGTATTGTACACATTCTATTAGTTATTGCAATTATTGCCGTCATACTTAGGGTTATTCAAGGAAAAAGAGTTTTTTAAAATAAGAACAATGGACACAATAACCTTAGGCTACTGGAACAATAAAAAAGAAAAAATCAGGCAAGTATACCCTGAGATTACTAATGAAGACTTAAGCTTTAATGAAGGCAAAGAAACGATAATGATTGAAATGTTGGGGCATAAGCTTGGAATATCGAAAGAGGAATTGCGAAATATAATTAACGAACTATAAATTATGAATATGAAAAAAATTATTGGCACATTGGTAATAGGATTAATGATGTGTTCTTTTAGTAATGCACAAGATTATAACACAGGAATTGGGCTGCGAGTTGGGTACACGAATGGCATAACAATTAAGCATTTTGTTAGTAGTAAAACCGCCCTTGAAGGTATAATTTCAAGCCGATGGAGAGGAGTTCAAATCACAGGTCTTTATGAATATCAAAGCCATTTCAATAATGCTGACAGGCTAAATTGGTTTATTGGCTTTGGTGGTCATATTGGCTTTTGGGAAGGGCAGTATGTTAAGTGGGGTGATTCAGGAACCAATTACACTGTTGTTGGTCTTGATGGAATACTTGGAATGGAATATAACTTCAGGGAAGTACCCATAAACATAGGAATTGACTGGAAGCCATCCTTTAATGTGTTTGGTTATAGTGGCTTTTGGGGTGATGGTGGTGCGCTATCAATTCGCTACATTTTTTAAACTACATTGATTTGCATTCTTATAATTAATAGATAATAGCTAAACCTCAAAGAAAATAATTATGAATAATAATAAACCCAATCCACATTATAATAATGTATTTGATAAAAAGAATAATGGAGGTAAAAATCAAAAGGACAAGTTATCAGGTCAAACTACTGAAAATGAAACAATGAATACATCCGAAAATCGCTTTTCTGACATTCTGAAATTAAAAGCAAAAAATAATCAGTTGGAAGAACTTGTTAAACAACAAAAAGAAGAGCTTGCCAATGTTATAGATGTGAATAAAAAATTTATTTCAGTCCTTGCCCATGATTTAAGGAGCCCGTTCAATACGATTTTGAACAGTCTGGATATTTTAAAAGACGAATTGAATGCCCCCAGTAATGTTGGGCTATCAATTTACGTTGATCATGCTATTAGTTCTACCAGAGTTACCTTAAGCCTATTAGACAACCTTCTAATTTGGATTGTTTCCCAACAAAAAGGAGAAAGCCTTAATCCAATAAGAATAAAATTGCAAGACTTATTCCAAGAAATAATTTCGGAGGCTAACGATGCCGCCACAATAAAAAATATTATAATAAACCAGAATATCGGGGACGAAATTATTTTAAATGCAGACCTGCAAATGATCAAATCAATACTTAGGAACCTAGTTTCTAACGCAATTAAATTTTCCTGGAATTATGGTGAAATTACAGTGAGTGCTTTAGCCTCTGACCGACATGTTGAAATTGCAATTGAAGATAATGGTATCGGCATTTCATTAGTAGCCCAGAAACAACTTTTTAAAATAGACTCTTTTCACTCAACAATAGGCACAAATAATGAAAAGGGCACAGGCTTGGGCTTGCTGATTTGTAAAGAATTTGTCGAACTCCATGGCGGGAACTTATGGATTGAAAGCGAACTTAATAAAAAAAGTGTAGTTAAATTTAGAATACCACAATACCAGTAAGCTTTTTAGTTCTGTTGTACGCTCGTTACATTAGCACCTAACGCCTTGCGAGCATTAAATTAATATCTCTTTAAAAGTATCGAATTAATAATTAAATGTGAATCATGTAACATATAGCTGTAATTATGTAACAGTTTACTTTATAATTAGTTATAACTTTACTCTCCCTTTCGATTGTATATTCTTTAATAAAAATATTCATTGCAATTAAAACTAAAAAAGATGAAAAACTCAATTATTAAATCGAACAAAATTGTTGTATTAAGTTGCCTGGTAATTTTACTAGCCAGCACCAACACTTATGCACAGCAAACAAAAAACACCGTATTTAAACAAGCTAATTATGCTATGGAAAATGCGAAAGTTTTGCAAGCCGACATTTTATCTCCAATGGAGTATGAAAAAGCCTTAGACAATTATAAAAAGGCGGAAGATAAATTTGACAAACAGAAAGGGATTGAAAAAGTAGAAGAACTGCTGATTGAATCCGTTAATTATTTCAACAGGGCAGTAGATTTTAGCATTTCGGCTAAAACAATATTCGCAAATTCTTTAAATGCCCGTGAAGATGCATTATCGGCTGGGGCTAATTTATACGCTAAAGAATTGTGGCTAGATGCAGAGAAACAGTTTAGAGAAGCGGCTGAACAACTAGAAAAAGGCGACAGGAACGATTCGTACGAGGAATCTGTAAAAGCTATCGCTATTTACCGGAAAGCAGAGCTGTCAGCCATTAAAACAGATTTACTGGATGAGACAAGGAAGATATTAAAAAAAGCCGATGAAATGGATGTTGCCGATAAAGCTCCTAAAACGCTTAAAAAAGCGAAAAACCTGCTAGCAGAAGCTGAAAAGCAACTCGAAACAAATCGTTATGATATGGATTATCCTCGCACATTAGCCAAACACGCTAAATATGAAGCCAAACACGCTATCTATTTGTATAAAACTATAAATACAATGGAAGATAATAACCAGGAGCTGGAAGATGTAATTTTAGGAATGGAAAAACCCATTATTACCATTGCAGCGACAAGTGGATTTGTGGCAGAGTTTGACCAGGGTTTTGATAAGCCCAAAGATGAAATTGTTACCTATGTTAAAGACTTGCAGGAAAGAAACTATGTGCTTGGCGCAAAAAACATAGAACAAAACTATATGATAGCGCAAAGAAACGCAAACATCAAAGTTTTGGTTAAAGAAAGAGATGCACTTAACAATGAATTCAAAATGGAGATAGGTAAGCGCACGGCAGAAATGAATAAAAAAATGCAGGAAATAGAAAACGAAAAGTCTGTTCTTACCAATCAGGTAAATTATCAAAACAACATTAATGAAAGATATATTTTGGTAAATCAATTATTCGATAGTAAAGATGCATTGGTGTTTCGTTCCGGTAACGATGTTATTATCAGGATGCTGGGCTTTGGATTTGACGTTGGTAAATCCAATATTAAGCCTGAATATTTTAGCCTTTTAACAAAGGTCCAAAATGCCATAAATACTTTTCCTGAAAGCAAAGTTATTGTACAGGGATATACCGATTCCTTTGGAAGTGACGATTCAAACTTGAAATTATCACAGGAGCGTTCCGATGCTGTTACAACCTATTTGAAAGCAAACATGACATCGCTTAACGCTGGAAATATTACTTCTGTAGGATTTGGTGAAAACAATCCAATTGCAAACAATGAAACAATGGAAGGTCGAAGCAAAAACCGCCGTATTGATATTGTCATAAAAAATGATAATTCCTTATTGGCCGGAGTACAATAATAACTCATACAGAAATTTCAAAACAATAGTTGGTTTCTCTTAAAACAGATAGCCAACTGTTGTTTTCTAAAGATTAACAATGGAATGGGTGAATTAGGCAAATCAATAAAAGATTTGACAGTTGGAAACAAAAAAAAGTATTTGACATTCATTCTTAAATTCAAAATTTATTAAAAGAAGATAGCCATTTTAATAACATAAAGATTGACGTTGAAACAACTGACAATTTAACGGAAAATCAGATGCATGCTTTTGTAAAAGAACATTTTGAAAAAGATGGTTGACCTCAATAAATATTCTCAAATAACTATATCCAAATTAAAAGTATAATCATGAATAAAAAAATATTAAAACACTTAACCGTAACAGGTTTTGCCAGTAGTTCAGATTTGTCTAATTGTGAAGTATTGGAAAAGGAACTTAATGAGGCAAAAGGCAGACTAAAGCTTTCTAAAAAGGATGTAAAAAATGCCAAGCAGAAATTAGACAAGGCATTGGAAGAGGTCATTATTAAAATAGATGCTAAGAAAAAAGAACTCGCCGACCTACAGAAACAACGCGAGGCAGCGCTAAAGAAAGAACAGGATGCCGTCAAGGCTCAAAGGATAATGGATAATATCACTCAGGTAAGCAGTCTTATCACGGCTGCTGCAAAGACACTAAAAGCATTTTGGGGCCCTCAATTACCGATAGGTATTGCCCTTGTGGCTGCTATGTTTGCTGCCTTTGCTGCTGCTAAAGCTAAAGCTGCTAAGGTATCGGGATTTGCAAAAGGTGGATGGACGGGGCCGGGGACATATCGCGATAATACAGGAGAGAAAGTTTCAGGTTATGTTCATCAGGAGGAGTATGTTGTCCGCAGGGGCCCGGCGTTTAAGCACAGAGAGCTTCTTGAAGCAATAAATAAAGATGACAAAAAACTCATCATTAACCGGCTTAATAAATTCGCACCGTCGCACTCGACAAGCGTGGTAGTTGAAAACGAGGGGCCGAACAAACGACTTGATCAACTTATACAACTTAATAGAAATAGTAAAGAAGAAGTTATCGTAATAGGTAACAAGACGATAATTAAAAAGGGCAATTCAACTAAGACAATTTATAACTAATGGCACTCCGCGATAAAGATGGTAATATTTATAATACTGTCATAATAGGCAGCAATCAGTATGCTGTAGAAAATCTTAGGACTACCACTTATGCTGATGGCACGGCAATACCAAATATAACTGATGCGGGAGGTATTGCTTTTGATGATTGGTATTTGCCGTCTATTGATGAATTAAGTAAAATTAATGATAATATAATATTAGTTCTTGGTGGGACTGGATATATTGAGAATTATAACTCGTTTTGGTCTTCAAGTGAAGACCCTATAAATCCCGATATAAGGGGAACTGTGTTTAATTTTGTTTATAACTATAGTGGGTGGTCAGCAAAATCACAAGAGAATGGGGTATTGCCAATAAGGTCTTTTAATTCTACAGATGTTTATGAGTTAAGAGACACTGGTCCTGCTGGTGGATGGATATTCCATATTATAGATAATGGTGCAGATTTCACTTATTTTGAAGTTCCTAAAGAAGATATCTTAAGTGGATCATACTTTAGTAATATTATAAATGTAGCTATAGGAACACTTGGGACTATTATAGGGACAGGCCAAGCAAATACTAATGCTATTATAGGACAAGCAGGACATACAGACAGTGCAGCAAAACTTTGTGATGACTTAGAGATAAGTGCTGGTGGATGGATAAACGATACGGATGGTGCTTATTGTTATTATGACAATGACAGTGGATATAAAACAGTTTATGGTGCATTATATAATTGGCCTGCTGTTGATAACGCTCATGGATTAATCTATTTTGAACGTGATGGAGTTCATGAACCGGGGTGGCACGTAGCCACACAGGCAGAAAATACAGAGTTATCCACATATCTTGGTGGTGATTCCGAATCAGGTGGTAAATTAAAAGAAGCAGGTACCACACATTGGCTTGCACCAAATACAGGAGCAACAAATGAAACTGGATTTACATCAGTTCCGGCAGGGTATAGGAGTAATGCTGATGGGAGTTTTCAACATATTGGAGAACTTAATTTTTTATGGACTTCAGAAGAATATGATGTCGACAATAGTTATTATGCCGGTACAGTTTCTGATTCTTCAGGGTTTTATCCTTCGGAACTAAGTAAATTATTTGGCATGAGTGTGCGGGCTGTAAGAAATTATGTTGCTCCGACACCAGGTCCCCCGCCTACTGGTAATCCTGTTGAATTTCGTATATATATTTCAGAGGCTTGTTCGCTGAGTTATGAGGTGTTCCCACTTAACTTTCTTTCTACTTCGCTTGTTGATGAGATGGATGAAGGACAGATTTATTATCGCCGTAAGTTTAACGGTATTCTTGTTTTTGGTTCAAACAGTAAGGTGCTGGATTTTGACGGTGATGAACATAACCGATGTGATGACTGGTCACTTTTCTGGGGATTGGAACAGACAGATCCT
>CAZWGG010000172.1:0-9285 GCA_964633305.1 uncultured Bacteroidales bacterium | reverse complement strand
ACGCAGTATTTGGCGTTTTCTTGCAAAGACTAGATATCGCAATAAACACAGTGCTGTTGAATCAAATATAAACGAATTGGAACACCGAGGGCTAAACCGATGCCCCGACAAAGGTTATATGCATTTTAAAAGATACATTGGTTTAGCCGTTTGCTCATACAACTTAAAAAAGATAGGTGATTATCTGCTTGCAAAAGTACGAGAGCAGGATGCTGCTTCCGATATTCGACAAGCGGCTTAGTAAATCGTTATAAAACAAATAAATAGACTTACTTTATAGGAGAAGTATGCCCAATTTTACCGAAAAATAAAAATTTGACTCTTAAAATAGGTTTTCATGAAAGTAAAGTTTTTTTGAAATAAAAATTTACTCCATCTTATAAGCTGAAAGTTACCATTTTGAGAATTTTTGGTGCCGAATCACCAAAACAAGTAGTTTTCTGACAGATACTATTTAATAGAATCCCACTAAAAAGAATTGGTAAATATGAAAGCATAGTTTGCTATCACAAGCAATTATCATTAATGGCTTTATCAATGCAACTGTGCCCCTGTCAACAATTAGTTTAATACTTTGTTTTTCATTCGGTAGGAGCACTATAGAATAATTGTGGACTTTACTAAAACAGAAAACGATAAATGTTAAAAGAAACAAACTTACATAAGAAATATTTAAGAATAGAACCTCCTAAGATTCTAAGAAGTTATATCAAGTTTTTCTTTACCATTGAAGAAGCATTATTGCCTGATTATTCAATACACTGCTCACTTGCAGATTGTTGTTGTGAAATGATTTTTTGTTATAAAAGCAGGTTCCATATAATTTTACCTTCAAATGAAACTGAGAGTGCATTTTCATCAGCCATTTACGGCCCAAGCAATCACTTTTCCAAATTTTATTTAGAAGATAATTTTTCAATTTTTGGGGTTCACTTTTATCCCCATGCATTATTTAAATTTTTTTCTTCACCTGCTGTTGAAATGAAAAATCAGGTGATAGATCTTATCATGCTGCTTGGTAAAGAAGGGAAAATACTGGAGGAAAAGATAATGTCTGCAAAAAACAACACACAAAGAATAGAAATAATAACTGATTTTTTTACACAGCGCTTATATAAAAATCCATTTCGGCATCAGCATATCGTGAATTTCATCAATAATCTTATAAACTATCAACAGCCATGTTCGATACAATCATTTGTCTCAAATCTCAATTTATCGAGAAGGCAGGTTGAAAGGTTATTTAAAGAGTATACCGGCCTTAGTCCTAAAAGCTTTTTATCACTGTTAAAATTTAGAACTGCCATTGAAACATATTTGACAAAAAAAACATCGTTAACCGAACTGGCATATAATTGCAACTATTATGATCAATCCCATTTCATTCATGATTTTTACAGATTTTCAGGCTATAAACCTAAAGCTTATTTTGAAAGTATAAATGAACATTAAAAATCAAATTACAATCTATAAAGAATGGATGTCGCAATTTTACAATTTTTCAGGTCACGCAAAGAATATCTTTGAAAGCTAATTCAAAGAATTATGTCATGAAAACACTATGTAATTATCCTTTAATTCTGATTTTTAGTTTATTAAGTACAGTAAATTATGGGCAAGTACAACAAACAAACCGGCAAGTCATGGATTTGGCAATACAAACTAATAAAAACAAGGAAATCGTAAACAAATATTTCCAGATGTGGAATACTGGTGATTCCAATATTGCCGACGAGATTTTGTCTCAGGATTATGTTGATTATGCACACCCTGAAATTCATGGGCATGAAAGCGTAAAACAGTCGCTAGTCAAAATCCGTAACATGTTTCCAGACTTTCAGATAACCATTGAGACTATTATAAGTGAAAAAAATAAGGTTGCCGTATTAGGCAAAGTTTTTCGCACTAAACAAGGTAAAGAAACTATTTCAGAAGTTATTTGGTTAGTAACCATAGTTGATGATAAAATGAAGGACTTGCAAACAGGTGTAGTTTCGGTTAAGTAAAACAGACTTTAAACAACTCACTAATTAATGAATCGTGGCCAAATCTATATTGAAGAGCATCGGTGCTAATCTTCTTGGATTTACTTTAAGAGCAACACTTTCAATCGGCAATGATATGATTCTAGCAAAAACATGCGTAATGATTAGTGACCCGTTTAGAGAAAATCCCGGGTGATTAATTCTGATAATCATATGAAAAAAATACAAGTTTAATAAATAAGGCTTCGTGTGGTCGAGGTACGAGACCCAACATGAAGCCTTATTTATTACCTGCTGGCTTTTATTCATTCAATATCTTTTTAATTATTGGGACTACCTTTTTCCAACCTTGTTTTGATTCTTCAAATCTTTTTTCTGCATTGTCTGCATCTTGAAAATCTCCTTGTGTTATAATTAGTTTACAACCCGTTTCTTGCGGAACTATTTCGTAGGTGAGATTCACATAATTTCTTGGAACATCAGGTATTCCCATATTGGGGTCAAACATTGTTGAAGTAACTTTTTCCCCTTCTTCATATTCAATGACTTCACCTTTGACATAGGTTATTTCTTCTCCATTTTCAGTTTTGCCATTCCACAATATTTGATTTCCAATTTTCCAATCGGAAAGTACTTCACAGCCAAACATGTATTGCTTAGTCATTTCAGGGTTTGTCAATAAATCCCAAACTTTATTTGCGTTTGCTTTGAACGAAACTTCTTCTTTAATAATCATTGATTTACTCATCTTAATTGAATTTTGTTAAAAGCCCAAAGGTGGAGTATTATCAATATTTTCTATTGTATCATCAGGATTATTCCTTATACTATTGGGAGAAACTCCGAAAGTATTCTTAAAAGCTTTCGAAAAATGTTGCGGAGAACCGTAACCTGTTTCATACGCAATTTCTTGTGCTGTCTTATCTGAACCTAATAAAAGCTTTTTTGCCAAACTCATCCTAATACCGTGAATGTAGCCGAATGTAGTTATTCCAAAAAGTTCTTTAAATCCTTTTTTTAATTTATATTCGTTTATTCCAACTATCTTAGATAGTTCTATAATAGTGGGAGGGTTGTCAATGTGGTTAGTTAAAATTTCTTTTGCTTCAATTAATTTATGCTTATCATTTTTTGTTTTGATAAATTGATTTGTAGAATGTTGCTCATAAAGGTCAGCTTGTAGCACCAATAACTCTATGCTCTTGGAAAGCAAAAACAAATCTTTTAATTCATTTTGATAAGTACAGTTAATAATTTCCTTTATTACCTGCTGGATTTTGAAGTTGTTTGTCTTCCAATCTTTAGAAAGAATAGCGTCTTTATGATTAATGACTTTGTCAGTAAATCTTTTTAAAGGTTCGTTTCCATTTTGCCCAATTTCAATGAATGTGTCCGTATTGAAGTTTATTCCAAAGGTTTCTATCCTTTTGCTTTTGTTGTGAACTTCAATTTCAAGACCATCAGAATACATAATATTATTGTGGTGTCCCGATAGCGAGAAAGAACTATTTAATTGAGTAAAGCTGAAATCATAGCTCCCCTGTAAACCAAAATGAAGCCTAATACAATTTGTATCATTAATCGACTTTATTTTGTCATATGAATGATACTCCACTAAGTTATGGGTAATCTGAATATTACTCAATTCCCAAGCTTTGGTTGTTCTATTCTTTATGTTATCAACTTTGTTCATTCGTTTTGTTTAGCTTGCAGGTAACGTATTGTAGCTATGAGCATTTGCCGAATTTCGGAGTGCATTTATGTCCACTGTTCGTTTATTTAAATATACAAAACATCTGCAAACCTACAATCCAGGCATTCAAATCTTTAAATTATAGTTTTATAGGTATAAAATAGCTATACAAAAAGCTGATTTGACTACAAGATTAGTGAATTCAGATACATTCTTTTTTTTGACATATAATAATTTTGAAGAACTAAAAAAAATATTATGTGTTTAAAAAACAAAACAGTCATTGTTGTAGGCGCGAGTTCCGGGATGGGACTTGCAACAGCTAAATATTTGTATGAAAAGGAGGCACATATCATTATGGTTGCCCGTAACGAGAAACGATTGAATGATGCGGCAAAAACAGTAAACCAGGACTTAACACGATTAACTTTGGTAGCAGCAGATATGACTACCCTACACGGAAAAACAAAAATAATCGATAGCAGCCCGACCATTGACCATATGGTTATTACGGCTGCCGATTTGGCTTATATGCCTTTCATGAACTTTACTGAAGAGGCTGCATTAAAAATCATTAATTCAAAACTGCTTGCCCCCTTTTTTCTGGCTCAAATGGCTGCTAAAAATCTGACATCAAAAAGCAGTATAACATTTACTTCCGGCATTGCAGCCGATAGACCTATGCCGGGAGGTGCATTAACAGGTGCCGTAAATGCGGCTTTAAACTCGTTGGTTAGAGGGTTGGCCTTGGAACTGGCACCTGTCCGTGTAAATGCAGTCTCTCCGGGTTGGACGAAAACCCCAATCTGGGAAAGTGTAATGCCTGATCAAAATAAAAGAATGGAAATAATCAAAGCAATGTCGGAGAAAATTCCAGTGGGGAGAATTGGTAAAGCAGAAGATATAGCTAAAGCATTTGAAGCAATTATAACAAACGATTTCATCAATGCTTCGGTGCTTGATATAAACGGGGGACAGCATTTGGTGTAATTTATAAATATCAATATAAAATATAATCATGACAAACAGGCAACCCATTAGAATAAAATCTATACACGAATTTCACCGTTTTAGAAGATTGCCAAAGCCAGTGCATCCCCTCATTAGTGTTGTTAATATAGAGTCTATTGTACGTTCTCATAATGAACCATCAGGTTTGGTTTTTGATTTTTATGTTGTGGCTCTTAAAAGAATTTATAACGGGAAAATGAGATATGGACAACAAGAATATGACTTTGATGAGGGTATTTTATTTTTTATTTCGCCCGGGCAGGTATTTAAAATTGAACCTTTAAAAAAAGAACAATTGAAACAGTCAGGATGGATTATCCTTATTCATCCCGATTTTTTATGGAAAACACCTTTGGCAAAAAAAATAAAACAATATGATTATTTTCACTATTCTGTGAATGAGGCTTTGTTTCTTTCTGAGAAGGAAGAACAAATGCTCATTAACATAATCCACCATATTCAACAAGAGTATCAATCCAATACAGATACGTTCAGTCAGGACATTATTATTGCAATGCTTGAACAATTGCTTGCCTATGCGGAAAGGTTTTACCAACGTCAGTTCATTACCCGTAAAATAACCCACCACAAAATTCTTGACCGCTTTGAAAATCTTCTTTCAGGATATTTTGAAAGTGATGAAATAAATCAAAAAGGACTTCCTTCCGTTCAAAGCGTTGCCAGCTCATTGAGAATGTCAGCAAGTTATTTAAGTAGCTTATTAAAAACATTAACAGGACAAAATGCACAACAGCATATACAAAATAAAATAATGGAAATAGCCAAGGAAAAGTTATCAACTACAGATTTATCAATCAAAGAAATTGCCTATGAATTGGGGTTTGAACACTCCCAGTCCTTTAGTAAATTGTTTAAAGCAAAGACAAATTTCACACCTTTAGAATTTAGGCAATCCTTCAACTAAGAGATATCGATAAAAAACATTATCACCAACACATCAATCATTGGCAGTAAGACAAAAAGGACTTTTATTAGATAGTATAATTTTTTATCATATATAAACCCGTAACAAAAATGAAAATAGCATTGATTACAGGAGCCAACAAGGGAATTGGTTTTGAAACAGCCAGACAATTAGCTGAACTTGATTATTACGTTTACATTGGAAGTCGCGATAAAGATAAAGGACTTAAAGCAATAGAGAAGTTGAACGCATTAGGACTAAACTATGTGGACTATATTGAAATCGATGTCACAGACATCAATTCGATAAAATCGGCAAGACAAATATTAGAAAAAAAAGTACAACAACTCGATGTCTTGATAAATAATGCGGGAATTGCAGGAGAGCAACCTCAAAATATGTCCACAGGTAAAATTAAAAATTTACGGAAAGTATTTGAAACTAATTTTTTTGGAGCAGTGCAAACAACGCAGGAATTTATTGACTTACTGAAAAAGTCAGACAAACCACGAATTATAAATATTTCCAGTCAATTAGCATCTTTAACGTTTCATAGTAAATCTCAAAATCCTGGTCATAGAATGTATGATGCGTATAGTTGTTCCAAAACGGCACTAAATGCGTTTACAGTGATGTTGGCAAAAGAATTTTCAGGTACAAAATTTAAGATAAACAGTATTGAGCCAGGTTATACTGCAACCGACTTGAACCAATTCAAAGGGGCGCAAACAGTTGAACAAGCTGCAAGAACCATTGTAAAATATGTGACTTTAGAGAGTGGAGTTACCGGAAAATATTTAAACAAAGAAGGAGAAATAACTTGGTAATAAAACGGGGGGAAATCCCATACTGCCAACATGCCCATAGATAATTGCCGTTGCAGTGCGGATTTCAAGGTTTTTGTTCTTATTAAAGTTAACTATGATCGGGTATATATCTTAAATTTATCTCCCTTTCTTTTCGCCTTATTAAGATAGAACCTTATTGTAAATGGCTCATTCTAATCTTGACGAACTTTTAACAACTCTTTAAGTAATGAATTATGGCTAAATCTATTTTGAAAAGTATCGGTGCTATTCTCCTGGGATTTATTGTAGGTGCAGCACTTTCAATTGGCACTGATGTGGTTCTTACAAAAACAGGCATAATGATTGGTGACCCGTTTAGAGATAATCCCGGATGGTTAATTCTGATAATCATCATTTATCGCTTCATTTTCAATGCAACAGGGTGTTTTATTACTGCCAGGACAGCTCCAAATAAACCCATGGTTCATGTCCTGATTATAGGCATTGTTGGCACTATTCTGGGTATTGTAGGTTCTGTGACTATGTGGGACAAGGCTGTAGCATGGTATAATGTTTCTATCATTCTTATTTCACTACCTTCGGCGTGGCTGGGAGGTAAATTATTCATCTTAAAACACAAACAAGCATGAAACAATCATAAAAAAATAACTTAATAATAATCATATGAAAAAAATACCGGGCTTAACAACAGGCATGTCAGAAACCGAAATGGTTAATGACTTTATGAAAGCATTGAAGCACCCAATGTTGGAAACAATTAAGTATCTACGGAAATTTATTTTAAGCATAGAACCCACAATTGGAGAGGAAATATTCTGGAATGCACCAACATTCTATTATACTGGAGACATGCAGCCATTTGACCCTAAGGAATATAAACGATATATTGTTGGATTTAACCTATATAAGCAGGATACTATACGGCTTATTTTCTTGAATGGAGCAGATGTATCGGATTCGAAAGGAATACTTGAAGGCGATTATAAAAATGGCAGGCGTCTTGTTTCAATAAAAGGTATTGACGATTTGAAGAGTAAAGAAGCAGAGCTGAAGAATATTGTAAAACAATTACTAAAGCTTATGAATTAAAGGTTATCAAATAACAGGAAGAAACACTTAAATTACAATTGCCGATTACTCTAGTTAAAAACACTCTGAAAGCTGAAGGTTTATCTGCTTTTTATGAAATGGTCCTTTAATGACTTTTTAAAAAGATTACATAGGCAAAAGACCAATTAGAAAGCCTTATTGGAAAATCAGGTTTTACAAATTCAATTACCAAATGATATACTTTTTGAGGGATCGAAGGATTGTCGTATCTTTAAATTGGCATGATAATTAAACAGTATGGAATCGGGAGTAGCACCTTTTTATTCTGCATTATTTTAAGGGTGAATGAAAATTTAATAAGCCGATACTAGAAATGATAAAATTTGCTCATATTAATATTATTACAGACGACTGGAGAAAACTTGCATCCTTTTATATAAATGTATTTGACTGCAAACCGATTTATCCGGAAAGGGATTTGAAAGGCAATTGGCTTGATAAAGCAACTGGTATTCAAAATGCCCGCCTAAAGGGCATTCATCTGACACTGCCAGGTTATGATAATAATCTGCCTACTCTTGAGATATTCCAATATGAGTAGAACCTTGATGCTTTGGAAACATTTTCAAATAGAAAAGGATTTGGACACATTGCTTTCCATGTTGAAAATGTAAAAGAAGTATTAAACAGGCTTTTGCAAAATGGAGGAACACAATTAGGAGAAATGATTGAGACAGAAATTTCCAATTCAGGATATTTAACTTTTGTTTATGCAAAAGTTGTGCGTCATTTAGCACGACCTTGTAAAACACAGACAATAAACGTAAGATGGAAAAACAATCAAAATTTTGAATATATTGAAAATAAGATGAGAAAAGTTATACTATCATTAGCTGTAAGTTTAGACGGATACATTGCTAAACCAAATGGAGATGCGGAATGGCTAAAAAAAATTCACAACCCTGAAAAATTAGACTATGGGTTTAGCAAATTCTACGAGACGATTGACATAACGATAATGGGAAATAGCACTTATAAAGAAATTTTAGGTTTTAATATTCCATTTCAAGACAAAGAAAACTTTGTTATTAGTCGGACAGATAACCCTGATACAGAATTTGTACACTTCACCACTGACATTTCTTCTCTTGTAAGAAACTTGAAATCAAAAAACGGAAAAGATATTTGGTTGATTGGTGGAGGACAAATAAATACTGAATTTCTAAACAAAGGACTGATAGACGAACTTTTGATACGGATTGTACCAATTGTAATAGGAGAAGGACTTACATTATTTGCAAACAAGCCCGATGAAAAGATTTTTGAATTAATTACATCTGAAGCATTTAGCACAGGAGTAGTACAATTAACCTATCGACCACGAAAAAAATAAACGAATGCACAACACTGGAATGTTTCTTCGACCGTGTTGGATTAGTTGCCAATGAACAACAGCTCCATGTTATTATGTCAATCATTAAAAAAGCCGACACTATTCTATTTGGGTGTAAAACTTTTGAATGAGATGAATAAAGACAGGTAATAGCATTAGGTATGGTAACAGAAAAAATTCGGAAATTAGGGATTGATTTTGTATATTTGAACATAGCACAATAGTTCCCTGTACCCGAACATTAGTACCAACAGCCCCCGAACAACGAATCGGGTCAATCCCGGATCAACACCTCCATAAAACACTGTAAATAAACAAGATGTAGAGTCCCGTGTGGGACCACAACTTACCGTTTTTCGGCTTAAAGAGGCTGTCTAAAAAGTAAATTAGGCAGCCTTTTTTACTTCATTCCAATTTAA
>CAZWGG010000171.1:2036-9315 GCA_964633305.1 uncultured Bacteroidales bacterium | reverse complement strand
AATAAAATTATTAGTTGTTCACATTTTGAGTGCAATCAGGCAATTAAAGCCTAACCAGGTAAAAAGCCGGCATTCCATAACAGAGAAAATGGCACAAGCTGAAAAAGCTTGCGCCAGCCTTATTTTTTTATGTTTTTACTTCGTTGGTAAGCTGGGACTAGCAGGGGGCCGTCAGGTACATGATAAAAATGATTAAAAAGGTTAAGGATTTAAGAATAAGGATTAATGATTTGAGATTATTATTTGCATAAACTGAGAGTCTGATATTATTCTCCTATCCTTACCCTGATCCCTTCCGAATGGGATGAAAACTCAGGGGCATACATACATTGTATTGTTGTAATTCCATTGGAAAAATCACCTTTATGTGTTACCCATAAAGGATATTCGAATACATAGGTGCCTTCAGGTAACCAATCGAAGAAAAAATTCACCGAAGCATCTTTTGTGCTTTCGTAATACCCGAGGCCGTCCTGCCATTTATATTTTGACACAACATTTACCGGTTCAAAACATGCAGCACGCATGTCTTTCATGTGTACGTACTCCATTGCCCTGTCCACCCTCAATTCAATTCTTACAATTATTTTATCGCCTACATTCAGTAATGTATTCTCATTTACAGGTTCAATAGCTTTACCTTTATCAGTATCTATCTCCCTGAATAGTTTTTTTTGTAGTTTGAGTGGTGTTTGATGCGGGGTTATTTTATCAAGGTCTTCAAAATATTGCCAGTACAACCCACCCCATGAAATTCCTGCATCATTTTTTGTTAAAGTCACCTTTCCCATATCCCGGGTAATTTCACTGCCTGTCCAACTTTTCTTAAAATACCCGGTACCTGCTTCCACTTTTACTTCCGACATTTTTGCCGGATCAATGATATGTTCGCCTATTTTAATTATTGTTTTTGTTTCCGAAGCCAGCCAGTCTGTCCCTTGTAACAACAATGCATAACATGCTTTTGTGGTAGCTTTTGTAGTTTTCCATTCTGTGGTCTGCTTTTGTTTAAGCAGCCATATTCTCATTTCATCCACGGCTTTTTTATCGTCAGTTATTTCGCTAAACGCTTCAATCATTAATGCCTGGGTTTCAACAGGCGCCTGGTACCAATAATAGCCCCACGGTTCGTTCCAGTACATGCCGAATTCATCGGAATGGCTGGCAAACTCTTTAAGTGAACGGACAATGCGCATAGGCGCCTCATCACGTCCATCGCGGTATAAGGCCAATGCAATCATCCCCTGCATATAGCGGCTGTTTTTAAGCCAGTACATTTCTGCTTGTTGCTTAAAATAATGAACGGCTTCAACCACATTTGCCGGTATTTCAACATCTTTGAAAAAACTTCTTCCATACAGGTAATGAATGGCAAGGTAAGAAAGATGATTATCTTTTAGTTCATCGGTGCTGTTTCGTTTTTTTAATCTTGCGTAGTCTTCCATAATTTGTTGGTCAAGATATTTTATAGCCTTTGATATCATATTCCAGACTTCCCTGTCTTGTCTTACATTTTGTATTCCAAGCTTATCTAAATGGCCAAACCCTGTAACAATATACTGGGTGATCCATCTGCTTTCCTGTCCGCCCTCAAACCAGGGCCACCCTCCTGAAGGGTATTGTCCTTTTTTTAGTTTCTGTAATGCCTTCCCCAGTTCGTTTGACATTTTGTTAAGGTCAAACAATAAAGCTACCCGTTTTTTGCGTTCCGATTCATTTTTAGCATCTAATACCCATGGGGTTTCTTCCAATAAAAGTTGTTTTAGTTCCTGGTTTTTTTCAAGGTTTGAAAGAAGCTCTTCAGATTCGTTATCATTTCTCCAGGTATCAAATACCTGTTTAATTTTCGGACGTGAATTAACGATATGCGTAGCAATACTATTGGAATAAAACCTGCTGAATGTCTGTTCCATGCACTCGTACGGATATTCCATGATATAGGGCAGGGCCTGTATGGCATACCATACCGGGTTTGCTGTAAATTCAAAAGTTAACCGGTGATTCGATAACGTAGTTGATGTATGGTTGATAAGCTTTTCCATACCAAACTCTTTTGTTTCGCCACTTTTAACCCATACAGGCATAGTTTCGGTAACCAACATGCGGTTGGTCATTACCGGCACGGTCATCTCTTCTCCATCGGAAAATTTTTCGGCTTTGGCAACCACACGGTAAGTAACAGCCTGGATTCCTTTAGGGACAGAGATAGTCCAGCTGACCGTAGTACTTTGTCCTGCATTACTTGAAAACTTCTTTATTGTCTCATTGTTACCAAATAACTTGTCAACCGGTTTCATGGTAATTGCGTCGAACAACATTAGCTGTGATGATCCGGATAATTCTTTATTGGAAACATTCGAGATTTTTGCCGACAAGGTTATTTTATCGCCTTCACGGAAAAAGCGCGGCATATTGGGCACCACCATAAGGTTTTTGCTGGTAACCAGTTCATTTGTAACGGTACCGTATTTCAGGTCCCGGGTATGGGCAAAACCCAACATTTTCCACTTGGTAAGGCTTTCGGGTATTTTAAATTTAATAATAATCTCACCGTTTTCATTGGTTTGTAAATGCGGATAGAAAAATGCGGTTTCGTTGAAATTAGTTCTTGCTTCTATGGTGGAAAGATCCGGATTCTCAGCTGATTTTCTTTTGGAGTTCAAAAACGCTTCCGATTTTACACCTCTAGCAACTTGAGGAGGCGGTGGCGCTGAGTTACTTGTCTCAAAAAATGCTTCTTCTTCAATATCTTCGTTATCTTCAAGAATTCCAAATTCCACAGAAGCAGATGACCCGGTTAAATAGGCTTTTTTTTGTGTGCCATATCCAACAACAACAACTTCATCTATCCCTTTAACATCTTCAGCCATTCGTATATCAAGCACGGTTATTCCTTTAACTTTTACACTTTCTTTAAGATACCCGATATATGAAATTACCAGGGTCGCTTCTTTTCCCTTATATTCCAGTTTAAATTTACCATCAGCGCCGGTAACTGTCCCGGTTTGGGTTCCCAATACCTGGATAGATGCCCCGGGTAATACCTCCCCGTCAAGATTTTTCACAGTACCGGAAACTACCACGTTACCCCCTGGCTTTGAAGAAACAACAACCACCGACCCATGTTGTATTTCCTTAATATCGGTATATGTTGAAAATACCGGGTAATAGTTATAATTAAATCCAAACCAGTTAAGTTCAGGATAAGCAGGTTCTGAAAAAGAAAAAAGACTATGCCAGTTATTGCTGACCAAATTAGCCCGTGATATATTAAACCCCTTATAGCTTCTCCATGCAAGCATAGGGCTCCAATACCGATTAAGGTTCAGGTCAAAATTATTGGACGCAAATTCGTCAAGGGAAGCATCATATAGCGTGGCCACCATTTCGGCAGCAACCCTGTCGCCCTGTTTCCCTGCAATTTTAATTCGCCATTCTTCGTTTTCGCCGGGTTGCAGTCTATCCCTGAAGGTTTCAAAAGTTATATCAAGTTGTTTGTTCGTGTAAGGGACCCTTATGGTCTCCGAATGATTGTATAGCCTGCCTTTTCGTACAAATACATAGTTAAGGCTCACATTACCCCTGTATTCCTCTCTAATTGGAATTTTTATTACCTGTAATTCATTATTCAGCCTTATTTGCTTTTTATCAAGAACAACCCCATCTTGTTCAAGTTCAAACACAATAGTAATTTCTTCTTCGGAAGTACCTGCAAGAAGATGCACACTTTCACCCGGTTCGGCAGATTTAACAGGTAATTCAAAAAAATCAACCACAGGGGATGGCACGGAGGCATCATTTTTTGAATATAAAGTAAAATATTGGGTTTCTTTTACCGTTTGGTTGTATTTATCTTGCGAAGATATCTCCACGGTATATTTGCCAGATGTCCAGGTCTTACTGTTTTTAAGGTTAAATGTTTTTAATTTGTCAGTATTAAATGCAACTTCTGCCACTTTATTTTCTTTGTCCCACGTGGTAAAATCATTTTCGCCGGCATACTCGTCATAAGGTAAAAGCTTGTGGTATTCTTCTTCGGTATATAAATATTTATCTGGCTTACTCCATAGCCTTTTACGAAAAGCTTTTTGAGGATTCTTAAGTTTATAGATTACTATTTTCCCTTTTGCAGGCTCGAAATTTCCTTCGAGGTTCGTTGTAGTTATCGAAAACTGTTTTTCTTCATTCTTATCCACAATATCCGGAATATTAACGCCTATTATAAGGGCATTGTACCCGACACTCACTGTTTTGGTTGCCGAATGGGTTTCACCGTTTATGTCGGTAACATCGGCAGTTACCGTAAACCTGTAAACCGGGTTGGTTTCGGAAGATACCGAATAATCGGGAATAGCGGTAAAACTAATGTCAAACTCACCTTTCTCGTTGGTTGTGGCAGTTCCGCTTGAAATAGCAGTTTCGTTATCTTCTGCAGGCCTGAAATAGTACCACCGGGGAAAAAATTGCCTGTTACGCACTACCCTGTACTTAACCCCGGCGCCGTCAACAGGCGCCCCGGAAAATGCTTTTGCTACCCCGGTAACGGTTACTTTTTCTTCCACTTTATACGCCCCTTTTGTTTTATTAAATGTTACCTCAAACTTGGGCCTTTTATATTCTTCAACTAAAAAATACTTGCTGCCATGCCGGTTACGGATATACATTCTCCCGTTCATCCTGCCCTGCGGTATAATAAAGCTTCCGCTGAATGTCCCGTATTCACTGGTCCGCAAATTAAGGTGTGATATATCTTGGTGATTGGCATCATAAAATGTTACTGTTGTGGCATACCCGGTCATTATTTTGTGGTTCTTTTTTCTATCGGTTTCAAATATAATACCTTTAAAATACACGGTTTGTCCCGGCCGGTAGATGCCCCTGTCTGTAAAAAAATAAGTTTGTGTATAATTCCGGTTCCTCTCACGACCCCATCCTGTATGCTGCCCGGAGTAATATTCACCGAAATTTCGCGTGCTAAAAGTATCTGTACCGGCTATAAAATCAATAATTATATTCCTGTTGTTATGGTTTACCGGTATTTTAAAATACCCGGTTTCATCGGGGGTATATATCCCAAGTTCATTTGTATAACTTTTTCTATTCCTATAATTATATTGGATACTATAGGCACGGGCAGTTATTCCTGCTAACGGTTTTCCTGTCTCCCGGCGGAACACATAATATTCCAGGCCCCCTGGTGAATTGTTTCGGCTTATAAAACTTATATTGGTTACATTTAAAAAATTATACAGCACAGCGTTTTTATCGGATGAAAATCTGGCATTGTTAGAAAATAGTAATACGTATTGGCCGGGAGGAAGCTCCGGCATGGCAATTTCAGTAATATGCGGCCTGTAATCATCTGTTTTGGGAAGGCGAATGCTAAACTCTTTTAAAGGCACAAAGGTTTTAAATGTATCAACTATATATTCATTATAGTTCCAGGAGTATGAATATCGCCTTTTTTGGTTCCCAATGGCCACAATGGAGTCCATTTGCCGGTAACTGGTTTTGAAAATCTTAATATAAACAGAACCGAGGTTTCGGTACTCAATGCTTGCGGGGAATGCCATCGCGGGTATTGCTGCATCTTCAAGGGTTACATTAAGTTGTTGTTGCTTTATTTGTGAAATAAGGGCATTGCAGTTATTTTTAATATAATGAGGTAATTCAAAATTGCTGTTGAGAATACTTTTGCAAATTTCCATTGATTTTTTGTAGTCATCAATAAATTCACCATTGCCTGTTACCGAAACAAATTCTGCCCGGTAATAATAGGCTTTTGCCAGATGGCTCCCTATTAAACCATATAAAAGTTTTTCATTTTTAAATTCTTCCCTTAACCCGGTAAGTGTTTTAACATAATGGCTTTCTTTGCCATGAATTGTTGAATTGCTATACATGTAATTTAACCGTATTAAATCGGTTTCAACAAACCTCTCGGAATTTTTATCATGTAAATGGGCCCTGGTTAAATCCTGGTAAAGTTTTACTGTTAAAAAATTATGGTCGGTTGAATCGGGCGTTTCAAGATTTGTTTTCATAAATTCTTCGGCAGGTGATAAAAACCGTCTATCATCCATTTTAAATTGTTGCGCCGGACGCGTGATGGAAGATTCTTCAGAACTGAAAAAATGAATGGCCCTGTACATCAAAAAGTCGTAAAGTGTAGGGCTATTTATGATCTCGCCAGATGTTTCCCTAATAATTTCGGTATACATACTATTAAGATATGATTGCTGCAGCTTACCTGCATTGTTTATTGACAGCAGGTAATAACCACGGGCTTTATCAAGTATTTTATCCAAATCCCATGTGTCCAGGTCATCAGGCACATATTTAACCGTTTTGCTCCTGTTGTAAAACCTGTACCGGTTATTCTGAAAATACTGCCAGTACATCTCTCCCAGCATAGAATACATAACCGGGGCAACCGGGAAACTGAAACTGCCAGCCTCTTTTTCAAGCTGAAGTATCCTTTTCGAATAATAAGTGCTTTCAAAAGAATACTCGAATTTCATTTTATAAATCATTGATTTTATTAGCTGGTCGGGATTATTATCTTGCTTGGCCAGCTTAAAAACCTTGTTTACAATATTTAATGCCGATCGTGGCAACCCGTATTGCTCGAGCGAATCGATTTTCTCCCAGTACAGGTTATAATCAACAGAAGTATAAGTATTTCCGGGTTTCCGTGGCGCTTTTTCCCCGGGTATCAAAATGCCCATTACAGCAAATGAAATGATAACAAAAAGGAATAAAAAAAGATATGAAGGTTTCATGGCTCAGAATTTTTATTGAATGTAATCAAATTAGTTCAAAAATAATACCAGTCTTTGTGAAAGACAGGTGAAAAACAGGAGGCCCCCAAAATTAGGGTAACCGGATATTAAAAAAATTATAACTTTTCCTGCCAGTAATCCATCCCTTATAGGGAAAAAATAATACCCAACATTTGCACCTTGCTACTTTTTTATATATTTTGGCATCGGATTAAGTTTACTGGACATTGACATCGCGGATTAAATGTTTGAAGGCAATTGATAACAACATGTTAGTTCTTTAGCATTTATTGGAAAGATTTTTTTTTGAAAAGGTTATTTACATGCTATAGTGGTATGGCAAAAGGTTTTTTATTTGAATGAACCGAATAAAATTGTTCACAGAACACTTGAAAACAGTAGAAGAACTTGTCGGCAGGCTTTCTGCATATTGCGGAAATCTTTCCTGCAGGTTGCAGGAGACTTTTCTCCACTGCGGAATCCTTCCTGCAGGTTGC
>CAZWGG010000171.1:0-1936 GCA_964633305.1 uncultured Bacteroidales bacterium | reverse complement strand
GTTGCAGGAGACTTTTCTCCACTGCGGAATCCTTCCTGCAGGTTGCAGGAGACTTTTCTCCGCTGCGGAATCCTTCCTGCAGGTTGCAGGAGACTTTTCTCCACTGCGGAATCCTTCCTGCAGGTTGCAGGAGACTTATAAACAGATTAATAGTGAAAATTTATTTCAGAATCCATAATATATTAAATGTTTAACTAAAAAAATTTTAATTATGATTTTACCTGCAATATTTAAAAAATTCAGAATTAACGAATTCGTTCAATTTTTTGTGGATGTAATAGGATTATGTGAAAAAAATAACCCTGAAACATTAAACATTAATGTCCAGTTAGAAACGTTAAAAGAAACAAACGCCAGGCTTGACGAGGCATTTAAGCGTGACCAGAAAAGCGGGGTTACCAAACAGCTCACATTGCTCGATCAGCAACGCGATGAAGATATAATATGCCTGCGTATGCTGGCTGATGCGTTTAGCCATTATTTTGAAGAAGACAAGAAAAATGCCGGGGAAAGGATTTTAACGTGTATTGATAAGTATGGAAGTTCTATATATAGAATGAACTACCATGCTGAGACCAGTACGGTTGACAATTTGGGAAAAGAGTTAAAAAACACCGCCGAATTGGCAGAAGCTATAAATACATTGGGCATAGCTGATGTTGTTGACCACATGGCAGGGACAAACGACCAGTTTAAAGACCTTTACCAGCAAAGGGTACAGGAAGAAGCGGCAAACAACGATGTTAGTGCCGGTGAAATAATAAAAGAGGCACTGAACAACTACCACACCCTGGTAACCCACATTGAGGCACATGCCACCATAACCCCGTCTGATGCATACACCAAGCTCATAAACGAACTAAACGGGCTTATTGAAAGGTATAACGCCACTATGGCCCTGCGGACCGGCACAAAAGAAGATGAAGAGGTACCAGTTGATGATGTGAATGAAGAATAGGGCTATCTCAAAAACAATACAACATTCTGAAATAAGTACAAAAAGCCCGGGCGAAATGCCCGGGTTTTTTTGGTTCATTCGTTTTTATCCCAGTGTATAGTTTTTAAAAAAAACTGTATGAAAAATGTGGTGTTGGGTTATTGACTTCTCTTGTGAAATAGTTTATCTTTAGCTAAATAAAGTGCATTTATCTGCCTGAAGTGGGGGGATAAGTGTACCAGGTACGCCTATACATTAGTTTGTAAAGCATTAAAAAAAAGACACCATGGATAACATTGAGACAATTGAAAAAATGTTTTCTGAAATTGGACTTGACGAAAAAAATAAGCAAGCCCTCACAGAGAAAATTCACTTTGATTTTGATTATTCAAAACAACAAAGTCAAACTGTGATTGAGATAATTACGACTAACAATACTAAAAACGAATAATTATGCCCAACTGGCACGAGATTGGCGAAGAGCTGAAACAAGCGGGTAGTACTTTTGATGTTATCAGAAGACGATACCTGAAAGAATTATCAGTAAAAACTGGTAGAAATGTAATCCTTTATTATTCTGGATGGCTACAAAAGAATAATATTGACGGTTTACAGGTTAATGATGCAGATAAAAATGGATTAATGACTGTAATTCATAAACTTGATAGAACAAAGGGATTAGATTTGATATTACATACTCCGGGTGGAGAGACCGCTGCAACTGAATCAATTGTTGATTATTTGCATAGTATGTTTGGAAATAATATTCGAGCAATTGTACCACAATTAGCAATGTCGGCAGGCACAATGATAGCATGTTCCTGTAAAGAAATAATTATGGGTCAACAATCGAGTTTAGGCCCAATTGACCCTCAATTTGGTGGAATTCCAGCTCATGCTATCGTGGAAGAATTTAAAAGAGCTTATAGTGAGATTAAAGCCGACTCAGTGAAAGCTGCAGTTTGGCAACCTATTGTCGCTAAATATAATCCAACATTG
>CAZWGG010000170.1:0-9338 GCA_964633305.1 uncultured Bacteroidales bacterium | reverse complement strand
TCGGAATATTCCAATACTGCAGATATTACTATGCCCGGTTTTGAGCCGTTTAGTGTTATGTTCGGCGGCAGCGGTGATGACAAAACATATTCTATAAGCATGATATCGAGTTCCGGATATATAAGTTGCGGAGAAACAACATCTGTAGATGGTGATATTACAGAGAGTAGGGGCGGTGTAGATGCGCTTATAACAAAGTTCGATTATAATGGTGAAATAGAGTGGGTAAAAAGCATAGGCGGTACAGGTAAAGAAATTGTTACTAGGATTCTGGAAACATATGACCGCAAATATATACTCTGTGGATATACAGATTCATCAAACAGCTATGATGTACAGGACAGCAATAACGGTGAACGGGATATTCTGATAATGCAGCTGGACAGTAACGGCAGCTGTGAATGGAGTAATTGTATTGGCGGTATGGGTATAGATTTAGGATTGGCTCTTGATCAAACAAGAGATATAAACGGAATTTATGACGGTTATATAATCGGTGGAAGAACAAGTTCAGATAACAATAATTTTATAGGAAACAAAGGCTTAGCGGATGTAGCTGTAGTTAAGCTAGGGCTTAATGGTAATATAGAATGGACAAAATGCATAGGTGGCGATATTGATGATAATTGCTTTACAATAAGACAGACAGCTGATTACGGGTATATAATCGGAGGATGGACATGGTCCAGCCTGAGTGGTGATATAACTAAGGAAAATAATTCAATAGGCGGAGAACCTGATTTCCTTGTTATAAAGCTGGATGTAAATGGTGATATAGAATGGCAGCAATGTTTTGGCGGTATTTGGAGTGAATATTGTTATTCTATACAGGAGACAAATGACGGCGGATATATTGCAGGAGGATCAACTAATACATTAGATAATGATGATGATGTAGAGGGAAATCATGGAATGAGTGATGCATGGATAGTAAAATTAAGCTCAGAAGGAGATATTCAATGGCAGAAATGCATAGGCGGAGAAGGTTATGATAAATGTTTCAATATTATTCAGACATCTGATAATGGATATGTTTTTGCGGGAAAAACTAATTCCTCAAACACAGAAATTACAGGTGAAGATTTTAGCTTAAATCATGGAGGATATGATGCATGGATAGTAAAACTTAATTTTTTAGGAGATACCTTATGGACAAGATGTTTAGGAGGAAGCTCAGATGATGAGGCCTTGTCGATTCAGGAAACATCAGATAATAGTATTATTATGTCGGGATATACAAAGTCGAATGATGGGGATGTTTCCTGTAATCATGGGGAAAAAGATGCGTGGATAGTAAAATTAAATTTATCAGGAGATACCTTATGGACAAGATGTTTGGGAGGGAGCTCAAATGATGAGGCCTGGTCGATTCAGGAAACTAATGATAATGGTTATATTATCGCCGGATTCACAAATTCGAATGACGGAGATGTATTTGGAAATAATGTGTACTATGACTTCTGGGTGGTAAAGCTAAATTCAGTAGGCAATATTTTATGGACAAAATGTTTAGGAGGGACATCTCTAGAGCGAGCCTATTCGATACTAGAAATTCCAGATAATGAATTTATTGTGGTTGGAAGGGCATCTTCGACTAATGGAGATGTCACAGGAAATCACGGAAATTTAGATTATTGGATAGTAAAATTGTCACAATGTGCTGAAATTTCAACAGCTATTGATACAACCGTATGCGAAGGAGAAAGTTACTATGCCCAAGGAGCCTACCAAACCACATCAGGCACCTATTACGATACTTTACAAAACAACCAGGGATGTGACAGTATAATCACAACCAACCTAACTGTTACTATTTGTAGTAATATAACAGAATCATTACTTGACGAAGAAATACGAATATACCCTATTCCCACTAATGGAATATTGAATATTGAACCGAATAACCTGCATTATCTTGAATTATATGATAATTCAGGGATATTAGTACTTAAAACCAAAGAAAAGACGATAAATTTTTCAGGTTATAAGCAGGGAATATATCTTCTAAAAGTATTTGACCAAAAAGGAAATTATGTGTTACGAAAAGTAGTGTATATACAATAGAATTTTTTATCATTCTGTAATGCAATCACCTTTTCATCAGTTAAAAGGTGAAAATGAGTGTTGGGTATCAAAACCTCCACACTCTTATCTCACACTCTCCCTGTTTCTGCTGCCCCGCTAGGGCTCGAACCTAGACTTTTCTGATCCAGAGTCAGACGTGTTGCCAATTACACCACGGGGCAAAAGTGCATGCAAAAGTAAAAAAGTATACCAACTTTTCAAAACTTCTAATAAAACGAAACATATTTGCTATATACACATTTAAATAAAGTAATACATGTTGTCTAAAAAATACATCCACAGTTCAGTGCAATGAGCATTTTTACAGGAAAATAACGAAGTGAAAAAAAATGCCAGACAGAGACATCTTTAAAATACATGATTTTTCTCAAAACCACTAATTAACAAATTCTTCTGCATAATATTTTGCAGTTAGCTTTTCCCCGGTAGCCTTTTCAATCATAACATTCCAATGATACCTTGATCCAGGCTTAAATACTTTTTCTTTGAAAAATTCCCCTACTTCAGGATGACCTGTATAACAAATATCTTTATGTCCAATAATATGAGTTTCCAAATAAGCATTAAACTGAGATGCCAGTAAATCTCCAAGTAAATAATTATGATAATAACACGGAGATGTGGCAATATGAATTTTTGAGGCCCAATCCGGTTTATCCCTGCCTTTGGGACGTTTTAATAACTGGTATTTTTCTACCAAGGACCACCAAAGATCATTGAGGTCCTGTTCAGGATTTTCGTACATACTTTTCTCAAATCTAAACATTACCTGGCTCCAACGGCTGAACACAAGTCTCTCAAGTCTTGAATAATTATCCATATCTTTTGCAACAGATTGCATTTCTTCATTAGATATTCTGATATTATGTTTCATCCATTTTGCATTAGAAGCCAACATACCAAAAAAATTAGCCACTGCCTCGGTGGTAAAAATGTGGGCCGGATCTCGTAATAAAAAGGGCAGATTTCGATCGATATGCTTATCATAAACTGCATGACCAAGTTCATGAAGCATGGTATTCATCCAATTATAATTGTCCCGAATATTAGCAAGTATCCTTATATCTCCGGCTTTATCGATTGATGTACAGTAGGCGTGTTGATTTTTGCCTTCTTTCTCAAACAAATCACTATTGGCAAGGATATCTTCCACATCAAATCCAATACTGGAATAGTATTTTTTTACTATTTCTAATATATCTTTACCTTTATAATAAGTATTCAGATCAACGTCATAAATCTTTGGGGCTTCCTGGAAAAACCTGTTCTGGTAATGCCAGGGCATTAAATCTTTTTTGTTTATTTTGTATTTGGCAGCTAAAATGTTATCCATTTCATTTTTCAGTTCTGCAAACGCATCTCTAGTTAGCTCATCCAACTCATCAAATAGTTTTACCACTTCTCCAGGGTCCTGGTCAGAAGTTTTCAATGACATTTCATGGTAGTTGTTATACCCAAGATCATGGGCTACCTCATTTCTAAGCTTGACCAATTCCTTTATATCCTCGTCAACAGCATCACCAATTTCTTTGCTAGCAAGCCAAACTTTTTCAAGCTCTGCTGAATTTGTTGAATTTGCCAAGATATTTTCTATTTCATTATCAGGTACCTTTTTGCCATTAACCTCAGCCCTGAATGTAGAATATTTTCTTTCCAGATCAACCTCTGATTTTATTATTTTTTCAAGCTTATTTGTGTCTATCTGATTTGTTATCATTGCATTATAAAGAACATCCAATTCTCTTTTTAATAGGCTGTCAGTAATATTACCGGAATTTCTATATTCTTTTACTTTTTCAAACTTCTCTTTATTTGCATAAATTTTTGAAAGCTTTATTCCTAATTCCGTAGTTTTAGTGTAATCTTCATCTTTTCCAGAAATAGTAGCAGCATAATAAGCTTTGTTGCTCCCAATATATAATGGAATAATCTCTTTCTCAAAAGATCCAAGAAATGCTTTCGCTTCATTTTCCGTTTTTTTATTCATTTGATTACAACTTATGATCATACCAAGTAACAAAGTTACACTTAGAAAAGTTATTAAAAATCTCATACATACTTAATTTAAGGTTAGCTTTTAATTTACTAAAATACATATTTCAATTTTTTATTATAATGATATGGCTCATAATTTTAAAATCGATGTTTTATTGCAGGCACTAAATAAAAACCATTAACATCTGCCAATTTGACATTTTTACAGGTAAAGAATTAGTTTGGTAAGAATTTTGAAAAGTAATAAAAAGTAGATTTGTTGAATTTTAATTTTTAAGAATATGATTTTTTCAGGATATATATTAATTTTTTTGCTGTTTGTTATCATTAGCTGGATTATTGGAGAACAGATGAAATCTCGCTTCAGGCGATATTCAAAAAAACCTTTGAATTATGAATTAACCGGAAAAGAAGTAGCAGAAAAGATGTTATATGAGAATGGCATAAATAACGTAAAAGTAGTTTCGGTTAAAGGGCAACTTTCTGACCATTATAACCCGGCAACAAAAACAGTGAATTTAAGTAATGAAGTTTACTTTGGACGAAGTATAGCTGCAGCTGCAGTTGCTGCTCACGAATGTGGCCATGCGGTACAGCATGCTAATGCGTATTCAATGCTTCAATTCAGGACTGCCTTAGTACCCTTGCAAAACATCAGCGCAAAAATTATGAATTTTATATTTACGATGATGTTTTTTGGCTTCTTTTTCTTTGGATCAATAATTAGCTTTGATACTGCGTTATATGTAATTGTAGCATGTTATGCAGTTTTTACTTTATTTGCATTTGTAACTCTACCTGTTGAAATAGACGCCAGTCGAAGGGCCCTTCTCTGGTTAAATACTGCGGGAATTACACGCTATGGAACACATGAGAAAGCAAAAGATGCCCTGAGATGGGCTGCTTATACATATGTAATAGCTGCTTTATCATCGTTAGCTATGCTATTATATTTTCTCTTTATGCTAGCCGGTAGAAGAAATTAACACATTGATAGAATTAAAAAGGAGCCTGTTAGAATAATCTTTCAGGCTTTTTTATATTTGTAAAAAAAACATCTATATACTGTATGGGAAGAATTCTTTACGTTTTATTTTTCATTATTCCTTTTAGTCTCAGCGCACAATATGCAGATTATGTGAAAAAAAACTATTCCAAGGCTGAATACCTTGTACCAATGCGTGATGATAAAAAATTGTTCACAATTGTTTATACTCCTAGGGATACTTCACAACAATACCCGGTTTTAATTATGAGGACCCCGTATAGTGTAAAACCGTATGAGCCGGATATATATCCCGAAACACTTGGCCCCTCAAAATATTTATGTGAAGATAAATTTATATTTGTTTACCAGGATGTTCGTGGCAAATTCATGTCGGAAGGTAAATTCTTGGAGATGACACCTCATATACCTGTAAAAAAATCGAATAAAGATGTTGATAATAGTACCGATACGTTTGACACGGTTGAATGGCTACTGAAACATCTCAAACATCACAATGGAAAAGTAGGTTTATGGGGTATTTCTTATCCGGGATTTTATGCAGCAACCGGTATAATTGATGCCCATCCGGCAATAAAATGTGCAAGCCCACAAGCACCTATTGCTAATTGGTTTATTGGAGATGATATGCACCACAATGGTGCATTTGCATTATCTATGTCGTATAACTTTTTTGAAGTTACAGGCATTCACCCTGATACTGCTTATAAAACATTTCCAAAAGTTAACAATTACCCGGTTAAAGATGCTTATAATTTCTTTTTGAATATCGGCCCCTTGAATAAAGTAAATAAAAAATACTTTAACAATGCTGTACCTATTTGGGATAGTATTGTAAAACATGATACATATGACAAATTCTGGCAGGAAAGAAATACATTGCCTCATCTGCAAAACATAACAACAGCTGTAATGACAGTAGGAGGATGGTTTGATGGAGAAGATCTGTACGGAACTATTCATACTTATAAATCAATTGAACAAAAAAACCCCGGTATTTATAATATTTTTGTTATGGGCCCGTGGATTCACGGTGGATGGGCAAGAACAAAAGGCGACTCATTAGGCAATATTAGCTTTGGGAGTTTAACTTCTGACTATTATCAGCAAGAAATTGAATTAAAATTTTTTAACTATTACCTAAAAAACAAAGGAGATTTAAACCTCCCGGAAGTTTTAGTTTTTGAAACAGGAACCAATACCTGGAAAGAATACGATCAATGGCCTCCTTCCGTATCTCACTTTGAATCTTTATATTTTCATGGAAACAATCACTTAAAGTCTGTAATCTCGGAAAAAACAGGTTTTTATTATGATGAATATACCAGTGACCCAATGAACCCTGTCCCATATACACAAGTTTTTCATAGTTCAAGAATGTATTACAATAAAGAATATATGGTTGAAGATCAGCGATTTACCGCGTGCCGACCAGATGTACTTTACTATCAGACTGAAAAATTAGATGAAGCAGTAACAATCGTAGGCCCTGTAAATGCTGAACTGTTTGTTTCCACAACCGCTTCCGATGCCGACTGGGTAGTAAAACTAATTGATATATTTCCTGATACACTTAATACAATCCGGCCAAAAAGACCGTACACTGATATGGCAGGCTTTCAAATGCTTGTAAGAGGCGAAATATTACGGGGAAAATTCAGGGATGATGATGAAAAACCAAAATCTTTTTCATCGAATAAAGTTGAACAAATTTCAATTACGTTGCAAGATGTTAACCATACATTTAAAAAGGGACATAAAATAATGATACAGGTTCAAAGTAGCTGGTTTCCACTTTTCGATCGAAATCCACAGAAATTTATGAACATATTTGAAGCCACCGCCAAAGATTTTCAATATGCAACCCAACGGGTCTATCATTCAAAAAATTATCCTTCTTCTATTAATTTCAGGGTTATTCATTAATAATACATCATAACTTATATAAGTTTGTAACAACAAAAATCTCATTGCAGAAATACCTATTCTTATTATTCCCTTTTTTTAAGAAATTAAGCTTACTCATTTTCAAAACCACCATTCTTTGCTTACTATGATAAACGTAACATTTTATCAGTTTTTATGTAACTTTTATCTATGAAAAGGTGTATATATTGTTGAATTATAACTCTAAAAAAATGAAAAAGTTGTTGATTCTAATTCTATTGTGTATTTGTGGATTAACTAAGGGTTATTCACAGATGGGAAAGACCCAGGCTATGTTTATCTATAATTTCTCAAAATTGGTGAAATGGCCAAGTAGCTATTCACAGGGAAATTTTGTAATTGGTGTAATTGGCGAAAGTGATACCTATTCTGCTCTTTTAGAATTTACTAAGAATAAGAGAGTAGGACCACAGACAATTCTTGTTAAAAAGTTTAATGATACGAAAGACATAACCGACTGTCATATTTTATTTGTATCTTCAGATAAAAACTCCAAAATGAATGAAATTGTTGCTAAAATTAAAACCCAGAACAGTTTGGTAATTTCGGAAACAAAAGGATCAATTAAGTCCGGGTCCGCCATTGATTTTCTCATTGTTGATAACAAACTTCGATATCAAATTAATATATCGAATGCAGAAAAATATAACCTGGTTGTTAGCAAAAGTTTAGTTGACCTGGCATATGCAAACTAAAAGCCACTTTGTTTATTTATTTGACTAACATCTTCCCTGTATATATACTTTTATCCCCAAACTTAAGACGAACTAAATAACGTTCCTGCTTCGGTAGTTTAAAATTATAAAAATACGATATACAGGAAGATACATTTTAGCAGTGTAACATTTTTAAACTTTTTTCGTAATTATAACCTATAATAAGGTTTAGATGCTGTTAATATTAATTTTTAAAAAATGAAAAAGTTATTTACTTAACTAATACCTTTTCTGTATATATACTTTTATCCCCAAACTTAAGACGAACTAAATACCACCCTCTGTCAAAATCCTTAAAATAAATAACCTCTTTCGTTGATCCTGGTTCAAGTTCTTTTTTATAAACTGATTTTCCAATTATATTTAATACCTCTATTTCAAAAAACTTTGTATCAGTTTCAATCGTTAAATTATCTTTAGTAAGTGGGTTAGGAAAAATAGTTACTTTTGCCTCAATAGGATCCTGTTTCATAAAAACAGTAAACTCTTCATTATCAGAATATTGATTTAAAGACAAATTTGCATTTGCTACGTTTATGCTTAAAAATAATGAAAAGACAAAAAATATAGATAGTATGAGTTTTTTCATAGTTTCTGGATTTGATAATACAAATATATAAACAAAAAGTATACCTTATTTAATACTACGATATGATTTATTAAAAGTTTAAAAAAAATTAACATTACTTACATTAAAAATTAACAAAGTAGATGATTTAATAAAAGCTGTTTCTTATATTCGTAAATTGAAACCATTTTTTTTATGAAAAACATTATATACATTTTTTCTGTTTTGTTACTTGTTCTTACTTTATCGTGTACAAAAAGAGGACAGTTAGTTTATTTACAAAACGTTGATTCTCTATCAACGGAAAATTTTTTTCCGATAACACAACCTGAATACCGTATTCAAAAACAAGATATTCTTTACATTAGGATTTATACACTAAATCGTGAAGTTAGTGATTTGATAAACCAAACAGCTGCCGGGTATCAACAAAACCTTTTTCAGAATGAAACAAGCTTGTTTATTAATGGGTACTCTGTAAATGATTCGGGATACGTGGAAATACCTGTGATTGGAAAAATAAAGGTTTTAAATACTACAATAGATGAAGCAATTGCCCAGATAAGAAAAAAAGCTAATAATTACCTTAAAGATCCTACAATTATAGTTAAATTAATTTCTTTTAAATTCACTGTAATGGGTGAAGTTAACCGGCCTGGTGTATACAAAAACTTCAATAATCAATTAACAGTTTTAGAAGCCATTGGAATGGCCGGGGATATTACCGATTTCGGTGACAGAAAGAGAATACTTGTTTTAAGACCTGCCAAAGAAGGGACTAAAACATTCAGGCTGGACTTAACTAATAAAAGCATACTTTCATCTGACGGATTTTTTCTTCTGCCAAACGATATTGTTTATGTTGAACCTATTAGGAGTAAAACTTTCCGGTTAAATATCCCAACTTTCACCCTAACTCTTTCTATAATAACAACAACAATTCTTATATTAAACTTCACCAAAAGATAAATAGTGCCTGCCAGAAAACTCCGATTTTTTAAAGTCTTTGATAAGAAAACGT
>CAZWGG010000169.1:0-9340 GCA_964633305.1 uncultured Bacteroidales bacterium | reverse complement strand
TCCGCCAGCTCCGCATGACACCGAGGCGCCGCTTCGGATGCAGCCGTTCAATCTCATACCGGTTCATCAATTGTGGTAAATCACAATACTTTTTACAAAAACCAGAAGGGCTTGGAATGTCATCATGTATCAGACGCAAATTCTTCAGGAAATATGGAAGTGGTTAATACCATTTTTTCTCAAACCGTAAATCAACTTTATACTTTACAGGAAGAGGCACAACTTATTATAACATATTCTTTGTCAGACACCGACACCTTACCCGGGGAAACCAACCTATCCGACGATCCGTTATTTGTTGATCCCGAAACAAATGATTTTCATTTATTGGAAAATTCTCCGTGCATCGATAACGGAAACCCTTCGGAACCCTTTGATTCAAATGGAAATTATACCGATATCGGGGCTTTTCAATTTGTTGGATTTGATACAACGTCAGTTCCAACAGGAATGGTGCAGGAAATATGGCCAGATGTGAATAATCAATTTGTAAAAGTGAAAGAAGAAATCACTGTATTTCCAAATCCGGCAGAAAATTATTTAATCATTATACATAATGGAGACAAAACCTCCCGGTATAAAATATTTTCATTAAGTGGTGAATTATGTTTATTTGGTAATATTCTGCAAAGAGTAAACCGTCTTGATTTGCGTGATCTGGTCCCTGGCGTGTATATTATAAAACTTTCCGGTAGTGAATACAAAAAGAGCATTAGTATTCCTTTTGTAAAGGAACAATCTTTTTAGCTCATTTATCAGATTAACCTGTTATTTTATTTTTGTTTTTCAAACTTAACTAGTGCCTGCCAGAAAACTCCTATTTTTTAAAGTCTTTGATAAGAAAGCGTCAAAGACAAGGCTTTCGAAGCATTGAAAATGAGGAGTTTACTGATTGTAAATGACTATTTTCAAGGCAAGAATAACGCAGTATTTGGCGTTTTCTTGCAAAGACTAACTATTAAATTTTTTTTATCTGTAAAATACCCAATATCTTTTATCTAACTGCTTTAATTGAAAAAAATAAAATTAGGATGAAAGTAAACTAGAATTCGAATTATTTGTAAAACACATTGTTTCGAATCAATATCTTTTTAAACAGATCATTTCTTATTTTTGCGTCAGAAAGAGAATTCAGGTTCTGATCAGTAATGTCATAGTTCCTGCCGTAATAAATGCTGGTAATTCTGTCCTTTTCAACAATACCAAAATTATCTTTGCTGCCAACTATTAAATAGTCAATTTGAGTGGTATCCATTAAGTTTTTGCCTATTGAATACTCCCCGGGCTTATTTGTACAATTAAAAAAATTCCCGAGAATAGTTGGTACAATATCGTAATGACTTGTCCAATGGTTATAAAGTTTATGACTTACATCCGGGTAATAATATACTAATGGAACACCCAATTGGGCGCGGGAATAATTACCATTGTGCCCCCAGTAATTTTTTTTGTTTTCATTGAATTCCTGTCCATGATCGCCAGTAATTATTATTACTGTGTTGTTAAACATACCTCTGCTCTTAAGGTCATTAATAACAATACCAATTAAGGAATCAACATAATTAACTGAATTCCTGTAAAGGTTAAAAAATGGCATAGGATCAATATCGTTTGTTAATTCCTGGTATTTTGCATATTGCCATTCAGGCTTATATGGGCCTTTATAACCCGCTGGATGAATAATAGCATGAGGAGAATCATAAAACAGAAAACCAAAGAAAAGACTGTCCTTATTTTTTTCAGTAAAGTCAAGCCACTGGTTAGTTATCTGAACATCCCTTTCATTTGCATTACCTTTTTTCTCAGGAGTCGACAAATTCAATCTTCTAAATACGGTACGGTCAAAAGGAGGATTATGTAAGCTTGCACTGGCAAAAATTCCGAATTTATATTTATATTGAATAAATACATCTATTAATATCGGATTTATTTGGGCGTCAAGAAAATTATACCAATATAATCCCGGAATAGCATAAAACAATGAAAAAATACCAGTTCGTGTGCCATTACTTCCACTGTAATGATTTAAAAATACACAAGAAGAATTAGCAAACTTGTAAATATTAGGAGTAGTTACTGAATCCATTGTTCGGTAGTTCCATGAATCAATAACAATGAATAAGATATTAACCGGTTTCTCAGATAGACTTGTATTTAGAGGGGTTAAAGGATAGTTAATCGTTTTTTTTGTTGAATCTTCTATTCTAAGCCTGTATTCTGATTTTTCTTTTCTTACAATACCATGTTTGTACATAAAATCTGAAGCTTCCACTGGTAAAAACAAGGGAAATACCCTGGCAGATGAAGTCACAGGTTTATAAAATGCTGCATCGGACCAGGTGAATATTAAATTTGAGATTATCCACAAAGATATCTGAATGATCAAAATGTATTTTAGATAAGATAATCTCCAGGTTTTCTTGTAAATATATCTCACGGCTATGAATTCAATCAAAACCAACGCCGCAACAAAGAAAAAAGAAATAAGATATATCATCCAATGAAATTCAAAAATCTGATTGAAATTCCCACCGAATATCATATCCAGAATAAATAGAGATATATGAAAACGATATAAGTCAAAAGTATATGTATCAAGAATAAGAACAAACTGAAGAATTGTACACAGAATAGCGACGATCCACATAAGCAATTTCTTTACAGGGCAAATTAAAGCTATTGGCAGGTAAATAATTGCAAACAATAAAAGAGAACAGATAAAAAAGTGACTCAGGGTTAAACCGATAATAAAAAATGTGCCGAGAAAATCACCTTCAAAATGAATATGTTTCAAATAAAGAAAAGAAATCAAAATAGCTATTAATGTATTAAATATAAAAAAAACAAGTCCACTTTTTAATAGCTCATTTCTGTTTGTCATATTGCTATATCTAAAATAATTAATCAAATATTTACTGAAATAGAATCGTTAATAACATATTGTATGCATGGGCATAATCAATATTGATTTATCAAGATTTCATTCAACTTTTTGTGAAAATTCATTATACTTATTAGTTTTTGTATCAGTAATTATTGGTAATGTGTTAAATCCCTTAATAATTATCCAAATTGGAAAAATGAGTTCAAATAACGCTACAGGAATAAAAAAGATCATACTTATACGATAGCCCAAAATACCAGATAAGCTTTTTGCAAATAAAATAATGTATCCAAGCAAACCAATAATTGAAATTAACCATGGAATAAGTTTTGATTTTAATAACCAATAGCAAAGGATAATACCGCCCAAGCCAGTGGCGATAAACGATACCTCGAAAGACCAACTGTTCCACTTTCTTGCTAAAGTTCCTAAAGTTTGGTAATAGGTGTCATTATCAGTTCCTTCTTGTATATACTGCTTACTTATAGTTATTAATAACAGGAGGCCAATACATCCAATAATTTGAATAAGAGCTTCAAAAATTCTGGTACTCAGATACCCAACAGCAACATTCTCGCTATTTTTCCTAATAATTCGAAACATAAAAACCCCAATACCCAAAATGGCCATGTCACAAACCAGGTGAAAAAACACTCCAAGCGAAAACCGGAACCTACCCGGATAAAGGCTAGCCAGATAATCAGTGCCTTTTATACCGGATTGTATCAAAATAAAGCCTGCTACTGATGCAGCAGTTGCAAGTAGAAATAGTATTCCTACAATTCGTAAAGTTAACTTGTTTGAATTCATATTATCTATGCTTTTTTAAAGTTTTTATATGACGATTGTATCATGTTTATTGTTACAACGAAGTATCATTTTTTTCAGTAAATGATGATACACAATAGTTGGCAGGGCGAGCAAACAAGGGGAATTGTTTCTTTACCTTTTCCAACTATTTATATATTCCTTACCTTTAAACACACCATTTGCCGATTGGGAGAATGATTTATCTTTCAAATTTCCAATTATTTCACCATCCGAATAAATTTTGTACAAATTGGAAAATAGTCCTTTTTTCCAAAGGAGACTGAGTTTCATGGTTAATTACTTTAGAGGTTACAATATTTATATTATTTAACAAAAGTATACAAATACTTATAGCTTTTCAGCAAAAACTATTCGTTCGACTAGGGTTGAATTAAGTACACGACCAGTTGGTTTAACATATTTCTCTTGAAGCCCATCATAACCAATATCTTCAATTACCCGCCAACCATAATCTCTAAGAAATTCAGGCCATGCACCGGGCTTCTGGCCAAAAAGCCAGATATTATTCTTTACATAATGTTTGTACCCTTTTTCCCAGTTGTACAGAATCTTTCCATCTATAAAATCTTTGCGAAGATATGTGAAAACGAGATAACTGTCCTTAATAGCTTTTGCTAAAAAATTAAAAGTCGATCGGATACCATTCTCTGTCAAATATTGGGTAACAGCTTCCCAAATGAAAAATGTCTTTTTATTCGCAGAATAATCATGCAAAGTAAACACACGGTCTAGTTTTTCACGGTCAAAGTCTATCGGCAACAATCTCACATTTGAAGGAATTTCACCAAATATTCTTTGTAGTCTTGTTTTTTTCGGGCCTATATTTTCAGGTTGATCTACTTCCCATACCGGAATATTTGATAAAGCCGGTAATCTGTAAGCTCGTGTGTCAAAGCCTGCGCCCAAATTTACAACAGCCCCAGTTTTATTAAGTGAATCAATTAGTTTATCATCAATATACCTTTTTCGGCACATCGTGCCACTCCATAAACCGGGGAGGGTTTTCTCCGTGGCCCGTACCATCCAGTCTCTAATAAAATTTGGCTTCATCAGCCGAATTAAAATTCCTATACCTGAGGGAAGTATCCGGTACGCCAAATTGTCTTCTATGATACGCTTACTTTTAGGAAAGTATTGCTCAATAGCAACTAGTGCTGTTGGTCCTGTTCCTGTTTTTGCTGCTCTTTCTGCCATAATTGTTATTTTTCTGCTATATGCAGCCTTAACGGATAAATCAGTTTCTTGCTTTCAACATGTCGTAAGCCACTTTTCAAAAACATGTTTTTATATTCAGAAGTACTGTAAAAATTAACATGTGCCTTTTCCTTTTTTTTAACTATACGGTTTATCCAACTAATAAAATAATCATCCGAAGTAACATCTAAAATATAAACTTTGCCATTGATCTTAAGAACCCTGAAAATTTCTGTCAATACCTTATCCGGATGTAAATAATGATGAAATGAATTTGTACAGATTATATCATCAAAATACTCATTATCAAATGGAAGTTCTTCGGCATTTGCTTTAAGGAATTTTACATTTTCAAATCCATGAGAATTTATCTTAGCCATTTCAATCATTCCATTGGAAATATCAATACCCCAGAACTTTCCATTGCCATTTGTTAAATTTGAGACAAATCTCACTGCCCAACCTGTGCCACACCCTAAATCTAAGAAGGTCATATTATTTTTAACCGGTACCCGGGCAATTACCTTCTTTTGCATAAACCTAAAGTAATCAAATCTTTTCTTATCATAAGAATTTGATCGTCTGTCCCACTTATTCTCATTTTCTTTATTATGTTCAATTAATGATTTCATATTATGCAATACTGGCATCAAATTCAAATGTACTATTTTTTAGTCATTAAATTTCTGTTATTACGATAGTCTGACAATATGGCTTAACATTCCATGTGTATAAAAGCTATAACAAAAACTTCTCATTTATCATTTTAATTAAAATCCTTATTCATAATTATATAATTCGAACCGTAAAATCGAATACTCATTAAAAGAAATGCGTACATGCCTCCCCTGATGGGTTTGGTCTCCATTTAAATGAAGTTATAACTGGGGTTAATTGTTGAATTAGATTATACATTTTTCCAAGAGGTTCAATCTCAGTATCTCTCGCATCTTCTACACTAAACGGTGAAAATCCAAGGCTTTCATAATGACCGATATGCCCTTAAATCGGCCTGTAAGTTTTCTTCACTAAAAGGGGTTAAAATCTCATGGCTTTTACCTTTATCATCTTTTATTCTTGGGTATTTTTGCTGATTCTTTTTAACCCATGCGGGAGCATGACTGGACATACTGTTTTTCCAAGACGCAAACCATAATAAAACAAGCTTCAAATTATATTTTCTAGCTTGTTTAATAAGTTGGTCATAAAGTGTAAAATCAAATTCTCCTTTAACAGGTTCCAGTAATTCCCAATAAACAGGGGCCAAAACCGTATTTAGGTTCATAGCTTTTAACTTTGGCCATATAGGCTTCATATATTCTACACTAGTAAATGTTGAATTCCCAAGTTCGCCACCTAGGATTATAAAGGGTTCATCACCAACTATTAATTGTGTGGTTTTACCTTGTTTTTTAAATAGGGTATTTGATGACTTGCAGTATATTTCTGCTGTGTTTCCTTTAGGTTATATGAAGAAAAGAAAAGAAAAAAAACTAAACTATATATACATGACGGCTTCATAAGATTTTATTTTGTTAATTACGTATATGTTACTCTTCCTGAATAAAAGAGATTTAAATATAGCTTTTTTATACCAGATTCAATTATATCTGTTTTAATTTAATGACCAAATGTTTTTTAAGCATCTTTACCAACAGAATTATATTGTCATTTGTAGCCTGTTTTTTATTGATCTCCATTTGTTGTTTATAGAGACGCCCAAATTGGGCATCTCTACGTTATTTATTACATTCTTGTTGTCTATTATTATAATCCCGTGTACATGGTTTGGCATTATTATATATTCATCCAATTTTACATAATGAAAATGAATAGGAATTTCTAACCAAAATTTGTTTATCGGAATGAACAAAAACCTGTTAAAACTGGTTTAAATAAAATACTTTAATTTTATTTATTTCGGCTGATGTTTCTTAAACATAAGAGATATATAAATACACTGATAAAATTTTGAAAAATGGATCAAAAAAAGCAATTAGCAAGGACTATAACAATCATTACCCTTACATTTATTCTTATTCTTTGTTACAATTCTTCCCCGGCACAAATAAAAAATGAGACCGATATCATAAAAGCCCCTCCTTTTCAAGCCCATAGCCACCATTTTATGATAGCATTGTTTCATTTTAAAGCAAAACAGGTGAACGGATTTTTACCCAAAGGCATAATAGCCAGGGAAAATGAAGAAGGATGGGTTACTGCAGCATTTGAAATGTATGAGACCGACCGTATTTATGGTTTGCCCAATTATAAAGTTGCATTTTTTGTTGTGGATATTGTAGGTTACGATAGTGAAAATGGTACACCCGGACATTTTGCAATTTGGGGAAATATTACCCCAAGAGAAGCATCGGAAAATTTTAACTATCATTTCGGATTTCCTTTTGTGTATGAAGAGAATATAGCCTTTAAAATTAAGGGGGATATCTATGAAGGAACGATTGGTCCACCGGGAAAAGAAAAAATAAAGTTTGAACTTCAAAAAATCTCTGATAAACCTCTTTCAGGAAGCGGTATTGTTAACATGGTGGGCAAAACAACGGAAAATAAAATGGTAATATCGGAAGTTCCCTGGTTAAGCGAAGGAAATATTGGAAAATTAGCAAGGTTCGAAATCGATCCACAAGGATATCCGGTTTTAGAAATCTTAAAAGATGCTAAACCTTTCTGGGCAGCGATTAGCTATGATCAGATATTTTCTTACTCAAAACCATTGACAAAATGAAAATTGAACAGAGAAATAATCTATGGAAAAAGATTAGGCAGAAAAAAATACAATCTGTATATGAACAATAAAATATGCATAGTAACAGGAGGAAGTTCAGGAGTAGGTAAAGCCACTGCAAAAGGTCTTGCTGAATTAGGCTATACAGTAATTATGGTTAGCAGAAATAAAGAAAAAGCCTTAAAAGTTTTGAATAATATAATACATGCTACCGGGAATAAGAATATTCACTGGATGTATGCCGATTTGTCGGACCAGCATTCCATACGTAATTTTGTTGAAGATTTTAAACAGAAATATGATAAACTGAACGTATTATCAAACAATGCAGGTATCATTCAATTAAAAAGAGAAGAAACAGTTGATCACATAGAAAAAACATTAGCAGTAGATTATTTAAGCCATTTTTTACTTTCTAACCTGCTTGTTGATGTGTTGAAGAATAGTGCACCGTCACGAATAATCACAGTAGCGGGGGGAAAACGATTGATCCAATATGCCAAACTTAATATCGATGATCTTCAGTTTAAACACAACTATAATGGATTTAAAGCAGCTATACAGGCTGCGTTGGCCAGGGTACTGTTTACTGTTGAACTGGCAAAAAGATTAAAAGGAACAGGTGTTACCTGTAATGCATTTCAACCAGGTTTTGTAAAATCGGATTTGGGAAATAATCTGCCATTTGCTTTAAGAGGTTTGATCACTATACTGCAACCCTTTCTTAGTAGTGAATGTAAAACATCGGTTTATCTTGCCTCATCTGATAAGGTTGCAGCTGTATCGGGCAAATTTTTTAAAAACAAAAAAGCTATGGAATTTAATTATGGCCCTGGAATTTCAGAAAGGCTATGGAATATAAGTGGTGAATTAACCGGGCTAAAACATACAACAAAAACGAAACACTAGATTTAGTATTTTTATCCTGTTTTGATTTTTTTTATTATCAATTAATCATCGTTAGATATATTCTTTCTTCTAACGGGTGGTTCGACTTGTTCCTCATGGGTAGCTGCTTTTGCTGTTGAAATGTGTACCCTTTTATTATTATTATAGGCAACTATAAAAGCATCATACACATTACAAGAGTAGAGACACTGTTTTGCTTCGGAATATGTTTGGAATTCTCCTATTGTATACTTGTACCATTCTTCTTCATAATGCTCTTTTATTTCCAAATCACCTTTGTATTTTCGCTTCAGTTTCCTTGTCTTTGCAGGTTTCCTGCTTGCCCATACCTGCACTTTATATACAATATTTTCAAGACGATCACCTTTAATAGGTATCACAGCTAATGTCTGATGAGGAGTACTTGTTGGCTCGATGGTATACACTTTTGATTCATAATTATCTTTTTTTATTCTAAGTTCTAACACCTTCCCGGTAGGAACAATTATGGTGCAAATCCCCTCGTTATTTGTGGTTCCCAGTGGTTTTTCATCTTCACTAAGAATCTCAGCATCGGAAATAGGCAATGATGTATTTTCATCAATTATTTTTAGTGTAAGAGTTATTCTAATTATCTTAAATCCGTAAATATCATCGGCTCCTGCACCATTTGGACGATTTGATGCAAAATAACCGCTCAATCCGTTTTTATTTAGGATGATTCCAAAATCATCATTAGCAGAATTTATAGGAACACCTATATGTTCAATATTACTTTTATCCAAAAGTTTGAATTT